>NZ_JARWGH010000017.1:0-102910 GCF_036528765.1 Rhizobium sp. BR 362
CAAGGAGGTGGCATGAAAGATGCCGCGCCCGTTGAGAGAACGGATCATTGAGATGCAGGTGATGATCGAGGGACAGTCACACTTCCAGCCTTTCGGCGTACCTTATTGGGGTTCGCAAGATCTCAACAAGGGAGTTGGAAGCATGACTGCCTCTTATGAATACCATATCGGGGTCGACTACCACAAATCCTACAGCCATCTAGTGGTGCAGGATTCGGCTGGCAAGACGCTGCGCTCTGGCCGTGTGAAGAACGATCGTCAGTCGCTGGGTGGCTTTCTGGAGCGCTACCGCGAGAACTCGCATGCGGTTGTCGAGGCGACGCGCAACTGGATGGTGATCTACGACTGGCTCGATGACATTTGTGATGATGTCGTTCTCGCCCATCCGCTGAAGGTGAAGGCGATCGCCGACGCCAAGATCAAGACGGACAAGATCGACGCGACGGTGCTGGCGCATCTGCTTCGAGCCGATCTGGTTCCGGAGGCCTGGGCTCCGAGCGACAAGGCCCGAGAGCTGCGTGTCGCCCTGCGCGAGCGGATGTTTTACGTGCGGCTGCGCACGATGGTGAAGAACCGCATCGTCACGGTGTTCGATCGCTATCCCGAGCAGACGGCGCAGCTGAAGAAGCTCGGCGACCTGTTCGGCAAGGCTGGCCGCGTCCAGCTGGCTCAGGTGAAGGTCTCGGAGATCGACCGCATCCAGATTGACCGTGGCCTCGACTTCATCGGCGACATCGACGTGCGCATCAAGCAGTCGGAAGCAATGATCCGGGCGATGACCAGGGCCAATGGCAATGTGAAGCTGTTGAAGACGATCCCCGGTATCGGCGAGTTCTTCGCTCGGCTGATCGATGCGGAGATCGACGACATTAAGCGGTTCCGCAATCCGAAGAAGCTTGCCGCCTATGCCGGCCTGGTGCCGTCGACCTATTCGAGCGGCGGGAAGACCTTCCACGGCAAGATCATACGGCAAGGCAACAAGTGGCTGCGCTGGGCCTTCGTCGAGGCGGTTACGCCCGCCATTGTCACCGATCCGCAGCTTCGCGCCCAATACGAGCATCTGAAGCTCAGAGGAGTAAACAAGGCGCGCGTCGCGATCGCGCGCAAGCTTTTGACGATCGCCTTCCAGATCCTGCGTGACCAGCGCGCTTACGAGCCGCGTGGCGAAAGCACCACGGAAGGCGCGTCGACGATATCCCGGCTGTCCTGATGGCAAACTAGCGAGCCCGGCAGGACTGGGCTGCGCTCTTCCAGGAGAATGGGAAACCGGGAGCCGAACGCCACTCTGTGACCGAAGCCGCGAAGGCATCAGGGTCACGCATTGGAGATTGGTTCGAGAACCGAAGGACACCTTTGTCCTGCGGAGGAGAAGTTTTAGCCGATCGGCGAAGTTGCCGGTCAAAGAACAACCGAACCCAAGGAAAGCACGCAAACGCTGGTGTTTTAACCCTTGTGTTCTTTCATTGGAGACAGATAATGAAGCTTGCAATCGCAGGAGACAGCGCGGGCGAAGGCCTCGCAAAAATTCTCGCCGAGCACCTCAAGGACCGCTATGACGTGCAAGAAGTGTCGCGCACCGACGCCGGTCCCGACGCGTTCTACGCAAATCTTGCCGATCGCGTCGCCTCGGGTGTCATAGATGGCACTTACGACAAGGCGATCCTCGTCTGCGGCACCGGCATCGGCGTCAGCATCTCCGCCAATAAAGTACCCGGCATTCGCGCGGCCTTGACGCACGACACCTATTCGGCAGAACGTGCAGCGCTTTCGAACAATGCGCAGATCATCACGATGGGCTCGCGCGTGATCGGGTCGGAACTTGCCAAAGCCATCGCCGACACCTTCCTCGCGCATACATTCGATGTAGAGGGTCGCTCGGCCGGAAACGTCAAGGCAATCAACGAAGTCGACGCGAAATATAACGCGCGTTGATCTGGACTGTGCCTGCATTGCCGTGTGTCGCGACATTTAGATCGACACGCGGCGATGATACCGCAGCAAGCCGAGAGAATCTAACCACGTCACAACGCCAACTTGTTGCTGGGGATGACAACGGCAGGCTCCTCGGCTATAAGGTCCCTGCGACTCATGAGGGAGATCAATTAGATGAGACATTTCGGCACCAATCAGCGCTGAACAGCGATGCCGAATGCGGACTGCTGTTCAGTCCATCCTTGTCTAACAATTTGATCTCTCGTGCCCTTGGAGGGCATTCATGTTTCGTCGCTTCTTTTCCTATTATGCGCGCTACAAGACGCTGTTTTTTCTGGATTTCGGCTGCGCAGTCGTCGCCGGCCTTCTCGAACTCGGCTTTCCGCTGGCAGTCAAGCTCTTTGTCGATGAACTGCTGCCGAGCCGCGACTGGGGTCTGATCGCTGCGACTGCTGCGCTACTGCTGATTGTCTATGCGCTGAACACCGGCCTGATGGCCGTGGTCAACTACTGGGGCCATGCGCTCGGCATCTCGATCGAATCCGACATGCGCCGCCAGGCCTTCGACCATATCCAGAAGCTCTCGTTCCGTTATTTCGACAATAACAGGACTGGACATCTGATCACCCACGTCACCAAGGACCTCGAAGAGGTGGGCGAAATCGCCCATCATGGACCCGAGGACGTCTTCATCGCCATCATGACCTTCATCGGCGCCTTCCTGCTGATGTTTTCAGTGCATTGGAAGCTGGCGCTTTTGACGACGATCATCGTGCCCTTCATGACGTGGCTGGTCAGCCGTTACGGTGCCAAGATGACATTGAACTGGCGCAGCCTGTTCACCAAGGTGGGCGACTTCAACATTCGCGTGCAGGAGAGCGTCGGCGGCATCCGCGTCGTCAAGGCCTTTGCCAATGAGGATTACGAAAGCCGGCTCTTTGCCCGCAATAACGAGGACTACAAGGCCACCAAGCTCAACGCCTATGCCTATATGACGGCGAGCATCGCGCTCAGCTATTTCAGCACGCGCCTCGTGCAGCTCGTGGTCATGGTGGCAGGAACCTGGTTCGTGGTTTCCGGCGAACTGACCTATGGTGGTTTCGTCAGCTTCCTGCTGCTGATCAACGTCTTCTTCCACCCCATCGACAAGATCACGTCGGTGCTCGAAATGTATCCGAAGGGCATTGCCGGCTTCAAACGCTTCCTGTCTCTGATCGATACGCAGCCGGACCTCGCCGACCGGCCGAACGCGCTTGCGGTCGATCATCTCAGGGGCGATATCGTCTATAAGGACGTGAGCTTCGGCTATTCGGATCAGGGTGCGATCTTCGATGGCCTGAACCTGACAATATCGGCCGGGGAAACGGTTGCCTTCGTCGGCGCTTCCGGAACGGGCAAGACGACGATCTGCTCGCTGCTGCCGCGCTTCTATGATGTGACGGGCGGCAGCATCACCATCGATGGCATCGACATCCGCGACATGACGCAGGCCTCCCTGCGCAGCCAGATCGGCATCGTGCAGCAGGACGTGTTCCTGTTCGGATCGACCATTCGTGAGAACATCGCCTACGGAAAGCTCGGCGCGACCGATCAGGACATCATGGAGGCGCTGCGCCGCGCATCGCTCGACGAGTTCGTCCGCTCCCTGCCCGACGGACTTGACACGCCGACCGGCGAACGCGGCGTGAAACTGTCGGGCGGGCAGAAGCAGCGTCTTGCCATCGCGCGCATCTTCCTCAAGAATCCGCCGATTCTGATCCTCGACGAGGCAACGTCTGCGCTCGACACGGCAACCGAGTATGCCATCCAGCAGGCGCTGGCGGACCTCTCGAAGGGGCGCACGACACTTGTGGTGGCGCATCGGCTGACGACGATCCGCAATGCCGATCGCATCATTGTCATGGGACCGAACGGAATCGTCGAACAGGGATCGCATACTGAATTGCTGGCCCGCGGCGATGGCTACGCCAGGCTTCACAGCGCCCAGTTCGACACGCTCCCATGATGCGGCTAGGCATTGTAACCATCGAGCCCGGGAGAACGTCATCCCGGGCCTGTCCTTCTTCCGACGGACCTTGCCGAGTTCTCGGCGAAGGCAGCTAAATACGCGTATGGACGGGTTCCGAAGCGAGCCTGTCTCGCTTACCATCAAGACGGCCGGCCCCACGTCGAAAGATAAGAGCAATGGATGACCTGTTCCCCGCAACTTCGATGCCCGACCGGGACTGGTGGGCAGCCCTTTGGCCGCGGCCGGCGGAGGTTCTGACTGATCTCGGCATCCAGCCTCACATGACCGTGCTCGACCTGTGTTGTGGTGATGGATATTTTACCGCGCCGCTTGCCCGTCTCGTGGATGGCCGCGTCTATGCCCTCGATTTCGATGCGGAAATGATCGAGCAGGCAAAAACCGAGGTCGAGCGCCTCGGCGGGACTGTCCGCCAATGGATCGAGGCCGATGCCCGCAAGATCGCGTCGCTGCTGCCGGGACCGGTCGATTATGTATTGATGGCCAACACATTTCATGGCGTGCCGGACAAGCCTGATCTGGCGCTCGCAGTCCGGCATATCCTGCGGCCCGGAGGCTGGTTCGCTATCGTCAACTGGCACCCGATTCCGAGGGAACAAACGGTCGTGCTGGACCAGCCGCGCGGACCGAGGACGGAGATGCGCATGTCGCCCGACGCCGTACAAAGGATCGTCGAGCCGGCGGGCTTTGGCACCGTCCGTATCCAGGAACTGCCGCCTTATCACTACGGCATCATCCTGGAGCGCGGGTAGCGGCGAACGTCGTCCGCATGGCGCTAATGCTTCATCATCAGGGGAAGCGTGGTATGCGCCAGAAGATGGCGCGTCACACGGCCGAGAAGCAGCTCCAGGAGATATCGTGCTTGAATGAGTCCCAGATCGAATGGCTCACAACGCTGCACGCATTCCGCTCTCATCCGAGATCAGCTTGCAGTCTAATGATGCAGATGCATGCACTGCCCATGATCGGCCAGAACTTCGATCACCCGGCACTGGCCTACACGGCCGTGGCCGCACCCTTCAACCATCATCTCCAGCTCGGCTTTCAATGCCATCAGGCTGCGTATCTTTTGTTCGACTTCGATGAGGCGGGCCTTGGCGATGGCGTCGGCGGAGGCGCAGGATTGATTTGGATCGTCCTGGAGCGCCAGAAGCGTCCTGATTGCATCGACCTCGAAGCCCAATTCCCGGGCGTGGCGAATGAAAGCAAGTCTGTGAAGGTGCGATTGCTGGTAGGAACGCTGATTGCCCTCGCTCCGATCCGGTTCCGCCAAAAGCCCGATGCTTTCGTAGTAGCGGATTGTCGGCACCTTCACGCCGCTTTGCCGCGCCGCTTCGCCGATTGTGATCTTTTTCATGATTTTCCTCTTGCAGCTCTAGCCACTAGAGGATGTAGGAGAGATGCCATGGTATGACAAGGAACGGATCATGGCAGCGACAGAGGAAGCACGATACAGAGTGAGCGGCATGGACTGCGCATCTTGCGCGGCCAAGATCGATACGGCCGTGAGGCGCATGCCGGGCGTAGAGGATGTCTCCGTTTCTGTCACCGCAGGAACGATGACTGTTCGTCACGACGAGACCAGCAATCTCGCCGCGATTGAAAAGAAAGTTGCGGGCCTCGGCTATTCCCTCGCCCCGCTTGCGGGCAAGATCGAGCGCGCTCCCTCCGAACATCGTCATGACCATCATGATCATGATCATGACCATCACGACCATGATCATCATCACCATGGCCATGACCACTCCGCGCATGATCACGCCGATCACGAGGATCACGACCATGCCGCAAGGGAAATCGAAGGACTGCATGGTCACGACCATACGCCCATGGATGGTCCCTGGTGGAAGAGCAAAAAGGGTCGGCTGACCATCCTCTCCGGTGTGGCATTGGTTGCCGCCTATGCCATCGGCCATCTCGTACCCTCGATCGCCTCCTATGCTTTCGTCGTTGCCATGCTAGTCGGTCTCGTGCCGATCGCGCGCCGCGCCCTGATGGCGGCGCTGGCGGGAACGCCCTTCTCCATCGAGATGCTGATGACGATTGCGGCCGTCGGCGCAGTCATCATCAATGCCGGTGAAGAGGCAGCGACAGTGGTGTTCCTTTTCCTCGTCGGTGAACTGCTGGAAGGTGTCGCCGCCGGGAAGGCGCGCGCAAGCATCCAGTCATTAACGACCCTGGTCCCGAAAACAGCCCTGATCGAAAAGAATGGCGAGACCTGCGAAGTTCAGGCCGATAGCCTCAAGGTGGGTGCGGTCATTCTCGTGCGTCCCGGCGACCGCATCGCAGCCGACGGCACGATCATCGAGGGCGATAGCGCCATCGACGAAGCGCCGGTCACCGGCGAAAGCACGCCCGTGCGCAAGGGCGTGGATGCCCAGGTTTTCGCCGGCACCATCAACACGGATGCGTTGCTGCGCGTCAAAGTCACTGCTGCCGCGGCCGACAATACGATTGCCCGTGTGGTGAAGCTGGTCGAGGAGGCGCAGGAATCCAAGGCGCCGACCGAACGCTTCATCGACCGCTTCTCGCGCTATTACACGCCGGGCGTTGTCGCCGTCGCAGCACTGGTCGCGGTGATGCCGCCGCTGGCGACCGGAGCAAGCTGGCTGGAATGGATATATAAGGGCCTCGCCATCCTGCTGATCGGCTGCCCCTGCGCCCTGGTGATCTCGACTCCGGCCGCGATCGCGGCGGCTCTATCGGCGGGTGCTCGCAGCGGTCTGCTGCTGAAAGGCGGCGCTGTTCTTGAGACGATGGGCAAGGTGACGATGGTCGCTTTCGACAAGACCGGCACCCTGACCGAGGGCAAACCCAAGGTGACGGACATTGTTGGCTTCGGCCGCACCGAGGCAGAGGTCCTCTCGCGGGCAGCCGCTCTCGAAAATGGTTCGAGCCATCCGCTGGCGCTCGCAATTCTGGAGCGGGCGAAATCCGATCGGGTTCCGGTTCCGCCTGCCGCCGAAGCGAAGGCTCTGCCCGGCAAGGGCGTCAGCGGCCGTGTCGGCGGCGAGACCATGTCCCTCCTCTCTCCGCAGGCAGCGAGGCAGAGCGAGCCATTGTCGGCCGAACAAAACGCTCGGATCGAAGCGATGAACGACGAAGGCAAAAGCGTCTCCGTTCTCGTGGTCGAAGGCAAGATAGCCGGCCTGATCGCCATGCGTGATGAGCCCCGCACCGACGCGCGGACCGGTATCGAGGCACTGCGGACCGCCGGCGTCGGCTCCGTCATGCTGACCGGTGACAACGCCCGTACCGCCGGCGCAATCGCGAAAGGTGTCGGCATCGAACCTCGCGCGCAGCTTCTGCCGGAAGACAAGCAGCGCATCGTGCGCGACTTGCAGGCGCAAAAGCAGATCGTCGCGAAGGTCGGCGACGGTATCAACGACGCGCCCGCCCTGGCCGCCGCCGACGTCGGCATCGCCATGGGCGGCGGCACCGATGTGGCGCTGGAGACGGCAGACGCCGCCGCTCTCCACGGCCGCGTGACCGACGTCGCCAATATGGTCGTGCTGTCGCGGGCGGCAATGAGCAATATCCACCAGAACATCGGCATGGCGCTCGGCCTTAAGGCGGTGTTCCTGGTGACCACGATTGCGGGCATCACGGGTCTGTGGCCGGCAATCCTGGCCGATACCGGCGCAACCGTGCTCGTCACCGCAAATGCGATGCGACTGTTGAGGTGGAAAGGCGTGTTCGGCGGGCAATCAATAAAGGCGCGCTGATCTGAACTAACGTCAGTTTTAACGCGGCCCGGCGCACCGATTACAGGGAATTTGGTGTGCCGGGCCTTTGCTTTTGTCCGGTTCGACCGTCCCTTCACCCGCTGTCGTTTGTCCGAATTTTTACTCGCCACTCGCAATGAGGGTGAGAGCCGGTCGTGCCATGTGAAAAACACTCCGACATACAAAATGTGGATTGACCTGATGGCAGATGTCAGACCAATTTAGCGTCATGGCGAAGGCAATGCTCACCCCTCTTCCATCGATCGACCGGACGCAGCAAGTTATCGACGCGCTGTCCGATTTCATCGAGTCTTCGAAGCTCCAAGCAGGTGATCGGCTGCCGACCGAGCGCGAATTGATGGTGGCCCTTTCGGTCGGGCGCTCGACGATCCGGGAAGTCGTGACGCATTTTCAAGCCTTGGGCGTCGTGGAAACCCGCAAAGGCAGCGGCACCTATCTGCTGAAACCCGTCTCCAAGGCGACCATCCATATGCCCTTGTCGCTTGATACGGCGCATCTGCGCGACGCACTGCTGCAGACCCTGGAGGTTCGACGCGGCATAGAATGCGAAGCTGGAATGGTCGCCGCCAAGAGACGCACGCGCAAGGATATTGCGATCATCGAGGAAAAGCTCGATGAGATGGAGCGCGTCCATATGGCGAAGGGCACATCCGGCCCGGAGGACCTGGCGTTTCACCTCGCCGTCTACGACGCCACCCACAATCCGCTGTTCAAACAACTCCTCGAACAGATGCGCGGGAGTTTCGAGCGGTTCTGGACCCACCCTTTCGACCGGCAGGATTTTGCGCGCCGGTCCTTCCCGTTTCACCGCACGCTGTTCAACGCGATCGTCGCCCAGGATCCCGAAGCGGCGCGCGCCGAAACATTGAAAATTCTCGACGTCGTCGAGGAAGACATCAAGGAAATGTCCAAATGACTGACGGGCTAGAGCCGTTCGATCTCGCTTCTCTCATCACGGCCCATGACGACGGCAATTACGCCGATGCCGTGGTGCCGCCGATTTTTCAGACATCGCTTTTCACCTTTGCCGACTATGACGACATGATCGCTTCCTATCGCGGCGAGAAGGTGCGGCCGATCTATACGCGCGGCCTCAATCCGACCGTGCGCATGTTCGAGGAAATGCTGGCAAAACTCGAGGGCGGCGAGGATGCGCTCGGCTTCGCAAGCGGCATGGCGGCGATCTCTTCCGCCGTGTTGAGCTTCGTCGAACCTGGCGATCGGATTGTCGCGGTCAAACATGTCTATCCGGATGCCTTCCGGCTCTTCGGCACGATCCTGAAGCGCATGAAGGTCGAGGTGACCTATGTGGATGGCCGCGACGAGGAGGCCATTGCCAAGGCACTTCCCGGAGCGAAGGTCCTCTATCTGGAAAGCCCGACAAGCTGGGTGATGGAAGCCCATGACGTCGGCGCGCTCGCCGCACTTGCCAAAAAGCACGGTGCCGTTTCCATGATCGACAACAGTTGGGCCAGTCCCTATTTTCAGCGGCCGCTGACGCTCGGAGTCGATCTCGTCATCCACTCCGCCTCCAAATATCTCGGCGGTCACAGCGATGTCGTTGCGGGCGTGGTTGCCGGCTCGAAGGCGATGATTGCGCGCGTGAAGGCCGAGGCATATCCTTATCTTGGCGGCAAGCTTTCGCCTTTCGACGCCTGGCTTCTGATCCGTGGCCTTCGCACTCTGCCGATCCGCATGAGAGCGCATGAGGCCGCCGCAATGACGATCGCCAAGCGGCTGCAGGAGCTGGATGTCGTCGAGCAGGTCTGCCATCCGGGCCTTGCCAACCGCTTGCCCGCCGGGCTCAACGGCACCTCGGGCCTGTTTTCATTCATCTTCCGCGAAGGCGTCGATATCCGCGGCTTCGCCGATCACCTCAAGCTCTTCAAACTGGGTGTGAGCTGGGGTGGGCACGAAAGCCTGATCGTACCGGGCGAGGTCGTGCTTCAGCAGAAGGCACAGCCGAATTCCGCGCATACCTTTGGTATCAACCCGCGGTCCGTACGGCTCCATGTCGGTCTCGAAGGAACCGAGGCGCTGTGGAGAGACATAGAGGAAGCGATCGCCGCCGCCTCATAAGATCATCAACCTGAGAGAAACACCGAAAAGGGGGAACTGAACATGAAAACACTGATCACGGCAGCACTTTTCGCCACGATGATGGCGGGCACGGCGTTCGCCGATACCACCCTGAAGCTCGTCGAAGTCATTACCAGCCCCGAACGCACCGAGACGCTGAAGTCGATCGTCGGCAAGTTTGAGGCCGCAAATCCCGGCACCAAGGTCGATATCATCTCCCTGCCCTGGAACGAAGCCTTCCAGAAATTCGCGACGATGGTCTCGGCAGGTGACACGCCCGACGTAATGGAAATGCCGGATAGCTGGCTCTCGCTCTATGGCAATAACGGCATGCTCGAAAGCCTGGAGCCTTATCTCGCGAAGTGGGAGCATACGAGTGAATTGACGCCGCGTGCTCTTCAACTCGGCCGCGATGTTAAAAACACCGCCTATATGCTGCCCTACGGCTTTTATCTGCGCGCCATGTTCTACAACAAGAAGATCCTGAAGGATGCCGGCATCGCCGAACCGCCGAAGACGATGGACGATTTCGTCAAGGCATCCGAGGCAATCTCCAAGCTGCCAGGCAAATACGGCTACTGCATGCGCGGCGGTCCCGGCGGCCTGAACGGCTGGATGATCTTCGCGGCCTCCATGGCCGGCGACAACAAGTACTTCAAGGACGACGGCACCTCGACGATGAACAGCCCGGGCTGGGAGAAGGGCATCGAATGGATGGTCGATCTCTACAAGAAGGGCTATGCGCCGAAGGACAGCGTCAACTGGGGCTTCAATGAAGTCGTCGCCGGCTTCTATTCTGGCACTTGCGCTTTCCTCGACCAGGATCCGGATGCCTTGATCGCGATTGCCGAACGCATGAACAAGGACGATTTCGGCGTCGCTCCGTTGCCGAAGGGTCCGGACGGCAAGTCTTTCCCGACGATCGGCTATGCCGGCTGGTCGATGTTCTCGACGAGCCAGAACAAGGACTTGTCCTGGAAGCTGATCGCAACACTTGAAGGCAAGGAAGGCAATCTCGAGTGGAACAAGAAGATCGGCGCCCTGCCGGCCTACACCTCGGCTGAGAAGGATCCCTTCTATGCCGGCGACCAGTTCAAGGGTTGGTTCGAGGAGCTGGCCGACAAGAACACGGTGCCCACCGTCATGCCGACCTATCTCGAAGAATTTGCCTTCTTCAAGGATTCGCTCGCCATCAAGACGTCGCAACAGGCGCTGCTCGGCGATATCTCGGCCAAGGATCTCGCTGATCAATGGGCCGATTATCTGACCAAGGCGCAGCAGAAATTCCTTGCCAAGAAATAAGTTCGTCTCCCGGCGGCGGAGCAATCCGCCGCCGCTTTTGCGCATATGAAACAGACGGCGTCTGAACGCCGCGAACGGGAACATTGGCCGATGACCATGACCGCCGACATAATCGACAGGCGTCACGACCGCAGGCCGTGGCTGAAGCGCCTTGCCGATGCCTCGGAGCCTTATCTCTACAGCGCTCCCGCGCTCATCCTGATTATCGCCGTCATGCTGGTGCCGCTGGTGATCGGCATTTCCTATGCGTTTCGGGATATTCAACTGCTCAATCCGTTTTCCGGCGGCTTCATCGGCCTGGAGCACTTTCGCGACCTCTCCAAAGATACGGCCTTCTACTGGGCACTGAAGAATACCCTTTGGTGGACCGGTGCCTCGGTCGCTTTGCAATTCATCTTCGGACTGATCCTTGCCCTATTGCTGGACAAGCCGTTTTTCGGCAGGGCGATCGTCCAGGCGTTGGTGTTTCTGCCTTGGGCGGTCCCCTCCTTCCTTGCCGGCCTCAACTGGGCATGGCTCTTCAATCCCGTGATCGGGCCTATCCCGCACTGGCTCTTCGCTCTCGGCCTGATGAAGGAGCCTGGCAACATCCTCTCCGATCCTCAATATGCAATGTGGGGGCCGATCGTCGCCAATGCCTGGTGGGGCATCCCCTTCTTTGCCATCACGCTGCTGGCCGCTCTCCAGGCAATCCCGCGCGATCTCTATGAAGCAGCTTCGATCGACGGTGCCGGCTGGTTCCAGCGCTTCCGCTCGATCACCCTTCCGTTCCTCGCTCCGACGATTGCCATCACCGTATTGTTGCGCACGGTCTGGATCTCGAACTTCGCGGATCTGATCGTCGTCATGACGGGCGGGGGGCCTGCCGATCGCACCCAAATCGTCGCAAGCTACATTTTCACCCAGGCATTCAAGCGGCTGGATTTCGGCTATGCATCCGCCATTGCCCTCGTTCTGCTCCTGCTGCTGCTTGCCTATTCCATGCTGATCATCCTGCTGCGGCAGACCCTGCTGAACAAGGATTGAGCCATGAGACGATCCATCATCCCCACCATCGCGCATCGCCTGGCAATCCTTTGCTACGTGGTTTTTGCGCTCTTCCCGCTCTTCTGGCTGCTCAAGGTCTCGGTCACACCGAATGACCTGCTCTACACCGAAGGCGTACGCATGTGGCCATCGCGTACGACATGGGAGCACTATGCTTTCGTGCTGCAACATAGCGATTTTCCGACATTTTTTAAAAACAGCCTGATCGTCTCCGCATCGACGGCGGTCGCGGTAACGGTCTGCGCGTCGCTTTCCGGGTACGCGCTTTCGCGCTTCACCTTCCGCGCCAAATACTGGATCGTGGCTTTGATGCTGCTAACGCAGATGTTTCCGCTGGTCATGCTGGTGGCGCCGATCTTCAAGATTTTAACGCCGCTGCATTTGACGAATAGCCTGACCGGCCTAGTCATCGTCTACACGGCGTTCAACGTGCCCTTTGCCACCTTCCTGATGCAGTCTTTCTTCGACGGCATCCCGAAGGATCTCGAAGAGGCGGCGATGATCGACGGCGCGACGCAGTTCACGGCGTTCCGGCAGATCATCCTGCCGCTGACGCTGCCCGGCATCGCCGCGACGCTAGGTTTCGTCTTCACCGCCGCCTGGAGCGAGCTGCTGTTCGCCCTGATGCTCATCAACGGCAATCAGGCAGCGACCTTCCCAGTCGGGCTGCTCACCTTCGTTTCGAAATTCTCCGTGGATTTCGGGCAGATGATGGCCGCCGGCGTCATGGCGCTCATTCCCGCCGGCCTCTTCTTCCTGCTCATCCAGCGTTATCTCGTGCAGGGTCTGACGGCCGGCGCGGTCAAGGGTTAGTCACATGGCATCGATCGATATCCAGAACGTCAAAAAA
Source organism: Rhizobium sp. BR 362 (assembly GCF_036528765.1). Lineage (NCBI taxonomy): Bacteria > Pseudomonadati > Pseudomonadota > Alphaproteobacteria > Hyphomicrobiales > Rhizobiaceae > Rhizobium > Rhizobium sp. BR 362. Next base: position 12,983 of record NZ_JARWGH010000017.1, read on the forward strand.
GCCTATGGCCACGTGCAGGTGCTGCACGACATCGACCTCAGGATCAAGGATGGCGAATTCGTCGTTCTCGTCGGCCCGTCCGGCTGCGGCAAGTCAACGCTGCTGAGAATGATCGCCGGTCTGGAAGACATTAGCGGCGGCGAGATCCGCATTGCGGACAACCGTGTCAACGAGCTGCATCCGAAAGACCGCGACATCGCCATGGTGTTCCAGTCCTATGCGCTCTATCCGCACATGAATGTCGCCGGCAATATGAGCTACAGCCTCAAGCTCAGGAAGATTGCCAAGGACAAGATCGGAAAAGCCGTCGCAGCAGCAGCGTCGAAACTCGGGCTTGATCCGCTGCTCGATCGCCGTCCGAAGGCGCTTTCCGGTGGCCAGCGCCAGCGCGTCGCCATGGGCCGCGCCATCGTGCGCCAGCCGAAGGCCTTCCTCTTCGACGAGCCGCTTTCCAACCTCGACGCGCGCCTGCGCGAACAGATGCGGGCTGAAATCAAGAAACTGCATGGTGACCTGAAGGCGACATCGATCTATGTGACGCACGATCAGATCGAGGCGATGACGCTGGCGGACCGGATTGTTGCCATGCATGGCGGGGTGGTTCAGCAGGTCGGCAGCCCACTCGAGCTCTACGATCGCCCTGCCAATCTCTTCGTGGCCGGCTTTATCGGCTCTCCGGGGATGAACTTCCTCGACGCGACCTATGAAACAGGCGGTCTGCAGCTGAAGGACGGGACCATCGTTCCGCTTTCGGCAGCACCGCACCTGCCGGCTGGGGCCAAGGTGACACTCGGAATCCGACCGGAGCATGTGCTCTTTTCGACGGACGGCTCCGGCATCAGTGCCGACGTGGAGCTTATCGAGCCGACGGGCTTCGGCATCATCCTCCATCTTTCGCTGCACGGCCTGCCGTTCAAGGTCTTCACGCTCAATCGCGACGTGCTGAAGGCGGGGCCGAAAGTGAATGCAATATTTCCGCCGCAGCATCTGCATGTTTTCGACGGCGATGGAAAACGGGCGGGATAGGCGCATCTTAAATGGCTGCAAATTGCCGCATTGAGCTTTCGCAGCGAACGTCGTAGGGATCGTCTGCAAAGGGGATGAAGACGATCACGGGGAAAAAGCACTTCGGCGCAACGCAGTGGATGGTGCGCATCATATGCGCCCTGGCGCTGGTGCTTGTCGGCTTCGCCCATCAGACGCCGATTGCCGATGCGGATGAGTTCGCCCCCGCGACGCTCGCGCAATACCAGTTGCCGGATGGCACATTGCCGGTCTTGTGCGTCACCGATAAAGGCACCGACGGCAAGGAACACAGCAAGACTCATGCGCCGGGTTGCGAAGCATGCCGGATCGCCGCGGCGGCCTTGCTTCCCGCCCCGCCGACGGACGTCTGCGAGCATCTTGCTGCTGTGGATCAGGATGTGCTCCCGCCCAGAGCCGAAGCTTTCCATCGCCAGCTCTATCCGCCGAACACCGGCCCTCGCGCTCCACCCGTCCTGCAGATCGTCGCCTGAACCTGTGTTGCGGCGCGAGCCGTGATGCTTGTCATCAACGGCGGCGGGAGATGCACGACACTTGATCGTGCCGGCTGCGGGCGGACTGCTTCCATGCTGATCGTCGCTGCGTAAAACGGGCCGCCTCGGCATCCCGCACGCGCAGCACATCCGCATAAGGCCGCGACCGAAACGGCCGCTCCTCCCGCAGTCATGATCTTCCGAGCCGCCAGCCAATCTCCAGAGGATTTTCCATGTCTGCTTTCATTGCCGCTGAGCCTGCGGCCGCAACCTCCAACAACATATCGCTCTACCGCGCGATCTGGCGCTGGCATTTCTTCGCCGGGCTGCTCGTTATCCCCTTCATGCTCAATCTGGCGGTCACCGGATCGCTCTATTTGTTTAAGGATCAGATCGCCGATACCTTCTACGCCCACCGCAATATTGTCGCGGACGCCGGATCGATGCTGACGCCGCAGCAGATCGTCGATGCCGCCGTTGCCGCAATCCCGGGCTCCAAGGCGGCCTCCTATCGCGAGGCACCGACAGGCAATCGCTCCGCAGTCGTCACCGTATCGAAGGACGGCCAATCGACGATCGTCTACGTCAATCCGCATAGCGGCGAGATACTCGGTTCGGTCGGCGCGAAGCAGGAATTCAGTTGGGTCGTCAAACGCATCCACAGCCTGCAATATTTCGGAGATTGGGCCAACCGCATTGTCGAGATCGTCGGCGGCTTCGCGCTCGTACTCGTCGTCACCGGCATTTATCTCTGGTGGCCGCGGCAACAGAGTGGCGGCGTCCTCAGCGTCCGCGGTACGCCCTCACGCCGGGTTTTCTGGCGAGATCTGCACGCGGTCACGGGCGCCATTGCCGGCATCGTCATCTTCTTCCTCGCCTTCAGCGGCATGCCCTGGTCCGGCTACTGGGGCGCCAACGTCAATGCCTGGCTGACGGCCCATGATCTTGGCACGCCGGCTGCGCTTTGGGACAATGTGCCGAAATCTACGAAGGTGACGCAGGATATCGTCAGCCGACCCGGCTGGATCGTCGAAAACGCGCCCGTTCCGTTGTCCGACAGCGCCGCCGCACAAGCCGCAATGCCGATCGATCTCAACAAGGCCGTCGAGATCATGCATGGGTTAGGTATGGTGCCAGGTTCGGACCTTGCAATCCCTGCCGATGAAACCGGCGTTTACACTGCCAGCCATTATGGAGGCGATCTCGGCGAAGAGCGCACCGTTCACATCGACCAATATTCCGGCAAGCCACTCGTCGATCTCTCCTTCGGCCAGTATCCGGCATTCGGTCAGGCAATCGAATGGGGCATCAACGTCCATCAGGGCCAGGAATGGGGCTTGTTCAACCAACTCCTGATGCTCATCACCTGCCTGGCGATCGTCCTTTCCTGTGTGACGGCTGTCGTTATGTGGTGGAAGCGCCGGCCGGCGGGACGTTTCGGCGTACCGCCGATGCCGCCGCAGAAGTCCGTCTATATCGGCCTGTGGCTGATCGTGATCGTCTTCGGCGCCGCGTTCCCGCTGACCGGCCTCGCCGTCATCGTCATGCTGCTCTTCGACCAGATCGTGGTGCGCTTCGTGCCGCCACTCCGGCGCTTCTTCTCCTGAGTGTTTCGCCGACGCTGAGACAAGAAATTTCGAAAGAAAGGGATCAGCGCCGACATGGGCGCTGGCCTCGCGTTTTTAGGGAAGAACCACTTCCGCATCGTTTACTGAACGTTCGAACTCTGCTCGGCAGGAGCGCTGCGGCCATAGACCGTAAACCGCTCATCCTTCGCAATAGGATGATAGTCCGCAAGCAGCGCTGCAAAACGTGGTTGACCAAGGACGTGATCGGTCCAAAGCGGCTCATCCTGCTGGACGACGATCAGATCATAGTTGTGGCTGGCGAACTCGGCATATTTGGCGTCCAGATAAGCATCCGACTGTTTCTGGAGGCGGGTCGCATCCGCCACGTCGCCTTTCGCCGACGCTTCCTTGGCTAGAACGAACGCAAGAGCGCCGAACCAGTCGCCGTTATTCGCAGATAAGAAACGCGCTCCGACCATCCTGGAGAGTGGATGGGCGGCGGCGATGTCGCTGCCGATGACGCCGAGTGTCGGCTCTTCCTTCGACGCTGCTTTGACTGCAGCAACGAAAGCGGCCGCAGGCTTCTGCGTCGGCAAGAAGGGCAGCCATGCGAAGGCGACGACAACGACGCAAAGGGTGGCACGCCCAAGCGTTTCACGGCTGTAACGCCAGGCGGAAGACGCTGCTATCCTGCAAAGCACAGCAACAAAAGCCAGCGAGATCGCGGCAAAAGCATGATAGGGCCAGCCCTTACCCTGATAAATCAACGGCGCGACGGCAGCGAGTGAAGCGAGTAACGTGACGGCGCAAAGCGGTGTCACCGCGGCTTTGGGTGCAATCATTCGGAAGAGAAGTACAATCAGCAGGTAAATCGGCCCATAACTTACCGCGACCCTGAAAGGATCGCCCGTATTCATGTAGACATCCACGACCTGCGGCAGGAGGTCCCGCATAAATTCGGGAGTAAGCAAAAAGACGAGCGCGACATAGACGACACCGATAGTGCCGATGATGCAATTCTCGGGCGCAAGGAGTAACCACAGGTTTCGCCGCCGCCAGGCCACATAGAGCGCAGGCACAATGTAAGCGACGACATAGTAGGCCTTCACCAGAACAAGAACGCTGCCGCAGAGACCGGCGCCGACAATCAGGGCGATACCGGGCGCCGTACGGCGTGCGGTATCGGCGCGCAGGGCCATGAGCGTTAGCAGCGGCAGAAACAGCACTGTGCCGACATGATCTCGCTCGGTGAAGGCATTGCCGGGAAAAATCATGAAGAGCGCTACGAATAGCGGTAATAGTCGAAGCAAAGCATGATTTTCGGCAAAGCCCGCCCGGCGGACGATCATGGCTGATAAACCCAGGCCCACGATCACTGCGAGGCATGTGTAGAGATACATGCCTATTTCCGGAGCAATCCCGGCCCACCTCGACAGCATGATCGCCGGCAGGAAAAGCCAGATGGAAAACGGCGGGTTGTTGTCGATCACATCGACATAGAGCCGCTCTCCATTGAGTACCCGCTCGGCCTCCGTAATGAGCCAACTGGTATCGACGATGGTTCCCCATCTCTGCTGCCACAGCGCCGCAACCACGAAGACCACGGCACTCTGGATCAGAGCGATCCAAAGCACCGACGATGTTGCCGACCTAACTCCGGACGTGTCAGCCGCGCTACTCATTCGGCTGCTCCCGTCGCCCCGATCCACCATCAGTCATGTAGAATGTACCAATCATCCAAAGTTTCGGCGCGACCATAGCGCGAACTTGCTAAATTGGGCGTTAAGGCGGGGCATGCCGGCAGGTGCTGTCGATTGATTGCGCGGCTTGAAAACTGAAATCTCAGCGCGAGCAGGCGAGCGGATCCGGTGCTACCAGACGAATGGGATGAGCCGATATCGCACGCGGGCCGCATAGGCTTGATAGCCGCTCAGTTCCGCGCTCAAAGCGCGCTCCTCATGCACCGCACGCCAGGCGATCCCAAGAATGAATACCAAGGAGAGTACGAGTCCGATCCAGGAGCCGAGCAATAGGGGAACACCAAGAAGGAAAAACAACGCGCTCGCATACATCGGATGGCGGACGATCGCATAGGGACCGGTGTCGATCACCTCCTGGTCCTGTTGGATCTTCACGACGGGCGCCGCGAAGGTATTTTCGCGAAACGTCCACCAGACACCGAGCATGTAGATCACCATGCCAAGGCCCCCGAGCACCTGAAGCAATGGCGGCATCGCTCGGAAACCGGTACGGGCCGCATCCCAGCTCATAAACCCTATCCAAGCAAAGAAGACCAAGATGAAAATCGTCAGCCAGACGCGATCCCATGGCTTTTGATCGCGTTGCAGCGGTAAAGCCATACGCTCACGCAGCAGGCGCGGACTGTGCTTCGACAACCAAAGAGTCATCGCTAAGCCGCCGAGTGTGAAGATGATGATCAAAGCCCAGCCGCCCGGAAAGGCCAATGTGCCCGCCGGCCACAGGATCAGGACGGCCATGAAAACCGACCAGGCGAGCAGTTGGATCAAGTAGGCCGCCACGGCACACTCCTAAAGGTTCCGATCATATCCGGGCCGTACGGGTTCGCGCTTGCGATTTTCTGCCCATTTTGCGCTGCTTGACCGAGGAATAAAATCCATTTCACGTTGATATTGCTCCTCGCGAAATCCCATCACGCCCTTCTTGCCGCACCCGCGACCCCGATGCGGCCGCGAAACCCCAATTCCCGGATATGCGCTTGTCAGCCCCCGCCTCGAATGTCATTGGTCGAACAACCAGCTCATTCACACGCAGTTCTGCACATGAAACTCGATGCAATCGATTTGCGCATATTGGATGCCATTCAACGTGATGGCCGTATCACCAAACTCGCGCTCGCCGAAAAGGTGGGACTTTCGCCTACTCCATGCTGGCTTCGTCTACGGAAACTCGAAAAGGCCGGGATCATTACCGGCTATCATGCTCATCTGTCGCCACGCCGGCTCGCGCCGGTTGCAAGCGTCATGGTCGAACTTACGCTTGCCAATCATCGCCAGAGCGACTTCGAGCGCTTCGAACGGGCAATCTCCTCCATTCCCGAGATCGTCGCCTGCTGGTCGGTCGGCGGCGGCGTCGATTACATTCTAAAAATCATGACGCCGAATATCGACGCTTACCAGCGCCTGATCGACGGCCTTCTGGATCGCGACCTCGGGATCGAGCGTTATTTTACCTATATCGTAACGAAGACCGTGAAGGAGGAGACCGTGCTTCCGATCGCCAATCTCCTTTCCGCGGAACCGCAGGGCAACGAATAGAGACTCTCTCTACGGCCGCCTTTTTCTTTAGGCCCTTTCTCTCTTTCAGCGGTGACCAATGGACAATGTCTCGCGGTGTTCCGTGAGAATATTGCGGCACCTGGAAAAAAGAGGTTTGCCGATGACTGCAGTGCGCGCCCGACCCGCCTATCATGAAGCCCTGTCACGACTGAACGACCGGCATCTGCTGCGGGATCTCGCCTACGTCGGCGGTCGCTGGGTCGCCGCAAAGAACGGCGCGAGCTTCAACGTCGCCGATCCCGCCTCCGCCACCACGCTCGCCTGGGTTTCGAGCCTCGGCAGGGATGAGACGTTCGAGGCGATCGACGCGGCGGCGAATGCCTTTTCAGCCTGGCGCTCGCTCCTGCCGCAGCAGCGCGCATCGATCCTGCGCAGGTGGTATGAGCTGATGCTTGCCGCGAAGGAGGATCTGGCGCTGATCATGACGCTGGAACAGGGCAAGCCGCTTAGCGAATCCCGCGGCGAGATCGATTATGCAGCAGGCTTCATCGAATGGTATGCGGAGGAAGCCAAGCGGATCAATGCCGAAAGCGTCACCAGCCATCTGCCCGACACCGAAATGATCCTGCGCAGGGAGGCTTTGGGTGTCGCCGGGATCGTCACGCCTTGGAACTTTCCCTCCGCCATGCTCACCCGCAAGGCGGCCGCAGCCCTTGCCGCTGAATGCACCGTGGTTGCCCATCCATCGTCCGAGACGCCTTTGTCCGCGCTTGCCCTTGCCGAACTCGGAGAGCGCGCCGGCCTTCCTGCCGGCGTATTCAACGTGGTCACCGGCGATGCTGCGACGATCGTCGGCGCTCTCTGCGAAGATGCCCGGGTGCGGGCCTTGAGTTTTACCGGCTCGACCGGCATCGGCAGACTGATTGCCGGCCAATGCGCCCCGACCATGAAACGGCTGGTGATGGAGCTCGGCGGCCATGCGCCGCTGATCATCTTTGACGACGCCGACCTCGATCGCGCCGTTGATATCGCGATCAACGCCAAATTTGCAACGTCCGGCCAGGATTGCCTGGCCGCCAACCGCATCTTCGTGCAGCGTTCGATCATGGAGCCCTTCGTTGCAGCCTTTGCCAAGCGGATAGCGGCTCTCAAGGTCGGCGATGGACTGACGGAGGGCGTCGATATTGGTCCGCTGATGCATGAGCGGGCTCTGGCGAAAGTCGAGGAACATGTGGCCGATGCGCTGAAACGCGGCGCGAAACTAGCCGTCGGCGGGAAGCGCCACGCGGCAGGGCCACTCTTCTTCGAACCGACGCTGCTCATCGATCCATCCCCCGATGCACTGATCATGCATGAAGAGACATTCGGACCGGTCGCCGCGGTGACTTCATTCAATAGCGAGGCCGAGGTCATCGCTCGCGCCAACGATACCGAATATGGCCTCGTCGCCTATGTCGTGACGCAAAACGGCGCACGCCAGATGCGCCTCGGCCGGGCCCTGGACTACGGCATGGTGGCGATCAATCGCGTCAAGATCACCGGCGGACCTGTTCCCTTCGGCGGGTGGAAGCAATCCGGTCTTGGCCGGGAAGGCTCGCGTCATGGCATCGAGGCTTTCACCGAGCTCAAATATCTCTGCATCGACACGGCTGCCTGACCCGCCACAAACTTTCAGCAAAGGAAAATATCATGTTGGACAAGCGGAACGAACTGAACGCGTGGGACAGGGATCACTTCTTTCATCCCTCGACCCATATGGGGATGCATGCACGCGGCGAAACACCGACCCGCGTCATCGGCGGCGGCGAAGGCGTCTATATCACCGACACCAACGGCAAGAAGAGCCTCGATGCCTTTGCCGGCCTCTACTGCGTCAATGTCGGTTACGGCCGCGAGAAAATCGCCGACGCCATCGCCGAGCAGGCAAAGAACCTCGCCTATTATCACGCCTATGTCGGACATGGCACGGAAGCATCGATCACCCTTTCCAAGATGATCATCGATCGGGCGCCCGAGGGCATGAGCCGCGTCTATTTCGGCCTCTCCGGCTCGGACGCCAACGAGACGAACATCAAGCTCATCTGGTATTACAACAACATCCTCGGTCGGCCGGAAAAGAAGAAGATCATTTCGCGCTGGCGCGGCTATCATGGATCAGGGGTCATTAGCGGTAGCCTTACCGGCCTCGAACTTTTCCATAAGGCCTTCGACCTGCCGCGCGCGCCGATCCTTCATACGGAAGCCCCCTATTTCTTCCGCCGCCCGGATCGGTCGATGGATGAGGAACAATTCGCCCAATATTGTGCCGACAAGCTGGAGAAGATGATCCTCGCCGAAGGTCCTGAAACGGTCGCCGCCTTCATCGGCGAGCCAATCCTCGGCACCGGCGGCATTGTTCCGCCACCCAAGACCTATTGGCAGAAGATCCAGGCCGTGCTCGACAAGTATGACGTCCTGCTCGTCGCCGACGAGGTCGTCAGCGGTTTTGGTCGGCTCGGAACCATGTTCGGCTCGGACCATTACGGCATGAAGCCGGATCTGATCACCATCGCCAAAGGTCTGACTTCGGCCTATGCGCCGCTCTCCGGGAGCATCGTCTCCGACAAGATGTGGCGGGTGCTTGTTCAGGGATCCGATCAGCTCGGCGTCATCGGCCATGGCTGGACCTATTCCGCCCACCCGATCTGTGCGGCTGCCGGCATCGCCAATCTCGAATTGATCGATGAACTCGGCATCGTCGAAAACGCCGGTTCGACCGGTGCCTACTTCCGGTCGGAGCTTGCGAAGGCCGTCGGCGATCACAAGCATGTCGGCGAGGTCCGTGGCGACGGGCTCATGGCCGCGGTCGAATTCGTCGAAGACAAAGATGACCGCAAGTTTTTCGATCCGGGAAAGAAGATCGGGCCGCAAGTGGCGTCGGCTCTGCTCGAGCGCGGCGTGATCGGCCGCGCCATGCCGCAGGGAGATATCCTCGGCTTTGCGCCACCCTTGTGCCTGACGCGTGACGAAGCCGATATCATCGTCAAGGTCGCCGCGGACGCGATCGGAAGCGTCTTTTCAAATCTCTGACCCACGGTCCGCTGAACGTCGCTCAGTCCGTTGTTAACAATGGACTGAGCATGTCGGCTTGGTCATCGCCATGCCGCATTGAATGGTGTACATGGATATTCCGCAATTGTACCGGATCAATCCATGCTTCGTCATGATTCAAAAGACCAGCACAATAGTGTCTGGAAACCCGTCCTTCAGCACCGCAAGGGCGTGACCAAACATAAGCTGCTCACCGATAAGATCATTTCCGATATCGATGAGGGCATTCTGCCGGTGCACACGCGGATGCCGACCCATCGCGATTTGGCCCATGCGCTGGGGATTTCAGTGCAGACCGTCAGCATTAGCTACAAGGAGGCCGAGCGGCGCGGCTACTTGCGCGGTGAAGTGGGTCGCGGCACCTTCGTGCGCAGCCGCGTCACCGAGCGTGCCGATAGTTTCATGCTCGACCGCGATCCAAGCGGCAGCGCCGACCTTTCCATCATTCGGGCCGTCTATACCGAAGCGCATGAGCGATCGGCGCGGGAGCTGATGCAGGCTCTCGCCGGAAGTGACAACAGCAGTTTCATGCGGCCATGCCGTCCGATCGCCGGCCTCGATGCGCATCGCGCCGCGGCGCAGTCCTGGCTGGCGCGCCTGTCCGTCAATGCCGATCCCGATCGCATCCTGATCACGAACGGAGCCGCTCATGGCCTTTTCCTGGCCGTGGCCTCGGTGGTCCGGCCCGGCGAGGTCGTCTTGACCGAAAACCTGACCGATCATGGCATTATCGGCCTTGCAAACGTGCTGGGCTTCACGTTGCGCGGTCTTCCGACCGATCGTGAAGGCATCTTGCCTGGAGCTTTCGAGACCGCCTGCGCAGTCGGCGATGTGTCGGCCCTGGTCATCGTTCCATCGCTCGGCAATCCCACGAGCCATGTCATGGGCGCGACGCGGCGCCATGCCATTGCCGATATTGCGCGCCGGCACGGCGTCTTCATCATCGAGGATGAAGTCTATAAGCCGATGCTGCGGGATCCCCTTCCTTCCATGCCGGACCTGCTGCCCGAACTCGGCTTCTTCGTCACCAGCTTTACGAAATCGGTGATGACGGGCTTGCGCATCGGCTATCTCGTCGTTCCGGCGAACTACTCCATCCGGGTTGCATCGATCCTCCGCGTCACCGGATGGAGCGCCACCAATGTCGTGGCGGAAATGGCCTCGCGTTGGGTTCTGGATGGTACCGCTGATGCGCTGATTGCCGTTCAGAGGAGCGAGGCACAGGCGAGGCAGGCGATCGTAACCGAGGTGATGGGTCCCTTCGTTGCCGGCAGCCATCCTCTCTCGCTGTGCGCATGGCTTTCGGTGCCCGAGCGCTGGACGGAGGAGGGACTTGTTCGCGTTCTCGCTCGCAAGGGTGTCGCGGTCACGCCGTCCGATCCGTTCATCGCAGGCGTGGAACGGCCGGTCGGGGGAATTCGCATCTGCCTTGGCGGTCGCCTGTCACATTCGGCGCTCCGGTCCGCGTTGGAAACGGTCCGCGGCGCCTTCGAACAATTGCCACCGATTTTCGACGTCGGATCGATCGCTTAAAGCAAAACGGGTGCCGGAATTAGTTGGCATTGCGGCTCCGTTCAGTCACAGGACCGAACGCAGAAACTCCTTGGTGCGGTCTTCCTTCGGGGTGCTGAAAATCTGTTCGGGCTTGCCTTCTTCGCAAATGCGGCCCTTGTCGAAGAAGCAGACGCGATCGGATACCTCGCGGGCAAACCGCATTTCATGGGTCACCAGCAACATCGTCAAGTCGTGCTCATGGGCGAGATCGCGGATGACGCCGAGCACTTCGCCGACGAGTTGCGGATCGAGCGCAGAGGTCGGCTCGTCGAACAACAGGACCCGCGGGCGCATGGCAAGGGCGCGGGCTATTGCGACGCGCTGCTGCTGACCACCGGAAAGCTGGCTCGGATATTGATCTTTTTTCTCTGAAAGACCGACCATCCGCAGCAGGTCGATTGCGCGAACCTCTGCTTCCGCTCGCCCCAGTCCAAGCACGCGTGTCGGGGCCTCTACGATGTTGCGCAGCACGGTCATGTGCGGAAACAGATTGAAGCTCTGGAACACCATGCCGACATGCGTGCGAATCTGGCGCAGATGCGCCTCGCTGGCGCGGAATCGTCCCCTGCCGTTTTCCTGATGATAAGACATGCCGGCAAGCTGCAACGTACCTTCCTGGAAGGGTTCGAGCGTCATCAGAATGCGCAGCACCGTCGATTTTCCCGACCCGGACGGTCCGATCAACGTCACCTTCTCGCCGGGTGCGACATCGAAACTGAAGTCATCGAGCACGGTGAAATTGCCATAGCGCTTGGTGACGTCGTGAAAGCGGATCAGGGGTTCGGTCATCTCAAAGCAATTCCGTTTTTCGGCAGCGTCTTTTCGAGCCAATGAATGGCCGCCGAGCAGACGAGCGTGAGGATGAGAAAGATCAGGCCGACGAGCGACAGCGGCACCAGATATTCGAATGTCCGATCGCCGATGAGGTTGGCCAGATTCAGCATGTCGACCACGGTTACGACAGACAGAACCGGCGTCTCCTTGAGCATGGAGACGAGATAATTGCCCATCGCCGGGATGATGCGGGGGATCGCCTGCGGGATGATGATGTCCCAATAGGTGAGGCTGCGCCCCAGATTAAGCGCCGTCGCTGCTTCCCATTGGCCACGCGCCACGGCATCCAGGCCGCCGCGATAGACCTCCGACGTATAGGCGGAATATTGCAGGCCGAGCGCCAGCGCTCCCGTCAGAAAGGCCGGCAGGACGATGCCGTAGATCGGCAGCACGTAATAGAGGAAGAAGAGCTGGACGAGCAGCGGCGTGTCGCGCAGGAACTCGATAACGAAGGCCGTCGGCCAGGAGACCGCCACGAAGCGGCTACGCCGCAACAATGCGAACACCAGGCCAAGAACCAGGGCGATCGCAAATCCAGCCGCCGCCGCCTCCAGCGTCACGATCAATCCGATGCCAAGGATCGGCAGGATCGACAGCGCGAACGAGAGCGTCGACGAAGTATCCCATGTAAAGCCATACATCATGCCGGCGCCCTCCCCGGAAAGGCTGCGCCCCGGCGAAGGACCCTCTCAAGCCAACGCATAAAGACGACGAGGATAAGCGCCATGATGAAATATCCGATGAGCGTCAGCGAATAGATCGTGACGCTGTCCAAGGTGATGTTGCGCAGTTGCTGCGCGTGAAAGGTCAGATCGCTGATCGAGATCAGCGACACTAGCGCCGTATCCTTCAGATTCTGGACGGCGAGATTGCCGAAGGGCGGCATCATCTCCACGACAGCCTGAGGCAGCACGATATGAAAGAGCGTCTGCCCCTGCCCGAAGTTCAGGGCGCGTGCCGCCTCGTGCTGCGTATCGGGAACCGACTGCAGCGCGCCGCGCACCACCTCGGCGCCGTAAGCACCGATGTTCAGCGCCAGCCCAGCGATACCCGTCGTGATGGGATCGAAAGAGATTCCGATCAGCGGCAGCGCGTAATAGAGCCAGAAAAGTTGCACCAGAAGCGAAGTGCCCCGGAATATTTCTATGTAAACGAGCGCAATCCAGGAGAGCAGCCGCCCACCGGCGAACCGCGCAAGCCCGGCCGCGAAAGCAAAAATTGCGCCGAGCAGCATCGATGCGACGGCGATGATCGCCGTCACCTCTGCGCCCTTCAGCAGCGCCGGAAGATAATTGGTCCAGCTCATGTCCGGGTCACCTCCGTCCGCAAGATGCAAGGGGCTGATCGGCCCGATCCTTGCCCGCAGGCAAAGAGCAAGCCGATCCGGCTATCACCAGCCTCACTTGCCCGCGCACAGGTCTTCCGTGTTCTTGGTCCGTGCGGCCTCGACACTTTCGGCGCTAAGCCCATAAGACATCAGGATTTTCTTATAGTCATCCGTCTTCTTGAAGGCGGTGAGCGCGGTATTGAACGCCTGGTAGAGATCCTTGTCCTCAGGCCGGAAATCGAAACCGCCATAGCTTCGGACAGACTTGCCTTGGATGACCGGATCGGTGAAGGGGGCTGCCTGCTCGACATTCGTGCCGCCTTGGACCAGCTTGGCGACGGTCAGTTCCGTTGCCGCATAGGCATCGGCACGGCCGGTCTGGATGGTCGAGAGCGCATCGGCATTGGCTTGGATCATGACGATCTGAGAGTCCGGAATGCCAAGGCCATGGAAGAAGTCGAGCTGATCGGCGCCCGATACGATCGCGACCTTGAGAGACGGATCCTTCTTTATGTCCTCATAGGAATGCAGCTTCTTCGGATTGCCCTTCGGCACCAGCAGGCCTTCGCCGTAACTGGAATTCGGCGTGGTGAATTGCACCTGCTTGCAGCGCTCGGGTAGAATGTTCTGCTCGGCGGCCACAAAATCGAAGCGCTTGGCCTTCAGACCCGGGATCAACGAGCCGAACGGCGTAACCGTCCAATCGATTTCCTTTACGCCCATCGACTTCACGACGGCGGCGGCGACATCCGGACCGATACCCTTGGCCGCTCCGCTCTCGTCCATGTAGCTGTACGGAACTTCGTTGGCGCTGGCGCCGCGGATATAGCCATCATTTTTGATCTGGTCGAGGTCGGTGGCGTGCGCGGAGACGGCGAGGCCGAGCGTCAGACCCATGGCGGTAAGGCTGTGATAGAAATTCAGTCTCATGGTTCACTCCTCTGTGGTTGGATACCGTCATCGGCTGTCCGGTTTTCCGGATCTTCGCCGTAACGAGGGTTCAATCCGCGCCGCGCTGCCGCGACGCGGCAATTCAGGTACCGTCCGTCAGCGTTGCAACGACGGCCAGGCAATCTCCGGTCTTGATGAGGCCGGGGAAATGACGGGCGGCAAGAACGCCAGCGAGCGCCGCCCGATAGTCAAACGGCACGGACCCGGTGCGGCCGATCGGATGCACACGGGCGATGATCTCTCCCGCTGCAACCATGTCGCCAAGATCCTTCACCGGTTCGAAAAGGCCGTCCGCTTCGGCAAAGACGAAGCAATCGGAGGACGGCATATCGAGCCACTGCGTTGCTTGCGTCTCCGGCGCGCCGGCAACGATACCGGCCTGTTTCAAGATGTTCAGAACGCCGCGCTTGGCAATGGAAGCCGTACGCGCCGATATGGTTCCGCCACCCGCAAGCTCAGTTGTCACAAAAACCTTGCCCATGTCCTCGGCAGTCGTGTCGTACATGCCGACCGCATCGATCTCGATCATCCGCATGGAATAGGGCGCGGAAAACGCGGCGACCAAATCGAAACAGGCCTTTTCCTGCCCCTTGTCCGGCAGCGCATGGGCTGCGGCATAGGGCAGAAAATCGAGCGTCCGGCCGCCGGAATGGAAATCGAGCAAGATGTCCGCCAGCGGCAGCAGGTATCGGGTAAAATAATCGGCGATCTTTTCCGTCACGCTACCGTCGGGTCGACCGGGGAAACTCCGATTGAGATTGCCCTTGTCGATCGGAGACGTGCGGGTGCCGGCCTGAAAAGCGGGATAGTTCATCGCTGGGACGATGATCACCCTCCCCTTGATGTCTTCCGCCTTCAGCGTCCGGGCGAGATCGAAGAGCGCGACCGGACCTTCATACTCATCGCCATGGTTGGCGCCGGTCAAAAGCGCTGTCGGGCCATCACCGTTCTTGACGACGCAGATCGGGATCATGATCGAGCCCCAGGCGGAATCGTCCCGCGACCAGGGCAGGCGCAGGTGACCATGTTGGACGCCATCCCGATCGAAATTGACGGTCGGGGTTACGGGTGATGGGCGTGTGATCATCGTCATGCTGTTCATGCTGAAAGATCACTTCACGACGAGTTTGCGGGGTACGTTGGACAGGCACTCGACTCCGGTCTCGGTGATCACGATGCTTTCGGTGATCTCCATGCCCATGTCTTCCAGCCATAGCCCCGTCATGAAATGGAAAGTCATGCCGGGCTGCAGCTCGGTGCGATCGCCGGGGCGCAGGCTCATGGTCCGCTCGCCCCAGTCCGGCGGATAGGACAGGCCGATCGGATAGCCGGTGCGGTTGTCCTTCACGATCCCGTATTTCTTCAACACCGCGAAGAAGGCATTGGCGATGTTCTCGCAGGCGTTGCCGGGTTTTGCGGCAGCAAGACCGGCCTCCATGCCTTCGAGCGTCGCTTTCTCAGCATCCAGGAAGGCTTGGGTTGGCTTGCCGAGAAAGACGGTTCGCGACAGCGGGCAATGATAGCGGCGATAGCAGCCGGCGATCTCGAAGAAGGTGCCCTCGCCGCTCTTCATCGGCTTGTCGTCCCAGGTCAGATGTGGTGCGGAGGCATCGGCACCTGACGGCAGCAGCGGCACGATCGCGGCATAGTCGCCACCGAAGCCGTCTACGCCACGAATGCCGGCGTCATAAATTTCTGCAACGAGATCGGATTTTCGAATGCCTGGCTCGACCTTTTCGACGATCCGCTTGTGCATGGCTTCGACGATGCGGCCGGCCTTGCGCATATAATCGAGCTCCGTCGGGCTCTTGACGGCGCGCTGCCAGTTCACGAGCCCCTGAGCATCCTTGAAGCGGGCATTCGGCAAATGCTTGACCAAAGAGGCGTAGGCCGCGGCGGTGAACCAGTAATTGTCCATTTCGACCGCGATCGAGGCATTCGCCCAGCCGCGCTGCTCGATGATTTCAGACAACAGATCCATTGGATGGCGCTCGGTCGACTGCACGTAGTAGTCGGGATAGCCGATGATGTTGTCGTGGCTGAGATAGGCGGTGCGCTTGGCGCCGTTGGCATCCTGGCCGCGTCCATACCAGATCGGCTCGCCGGAACCGGGTACCAAGACGCATTGATGCACATAGAAGGACCAGCCGTCATAGCCCGTCAGCCAATGCATGTTGGACGGATCGGTCACGATGACGAGATCGACGCCCGCCTTTTCCATGGCGCGCCGTGTCTTGGCGAGCCTGGCGGCATATTCTGAGCGGGTGAAATTAAGGGTCGGTTCGCTCACGCTGGATCTCCTGATGCTTTTGTCGTTTCAATGGCTTGTCCCGCACCGGCAAGGACGGCGCGACGGTGGGCAAGCGTGGCAATGGCCGTGTCCTGCACGCCGGTGCCGGTCAGATCGCAAAGGGTTATCGCCTGGTTTGACTGGCGGCCGGCCGCCTGACCACAGATGATGGCGCCCAGTTCGGGGAAGGCCGCATCTTCTCTGACCAGCCCTGCAGCGATGGCATGATGCAGTTCACCGAGGCGGCGGGTCTGCTTCAGGCTGTCAGCGACATAGGGTTCTGCGCGCAGGATCGCCGCCGGATCAATCTCATTCTTGTGCTCGGCATCCGAACCCATGGCGGTGATATGCTGGCCAGGCTCCAGCCATGAAGCGTGGAGGATCGGCCTGTCCGAAGGCGTCGTGGTAACGATGATATCGGCGCCGCGGCAGGCCTGTTCGGCCTCCGTCTCGGCCGAAACCGGAAAACCGAGCTCGGCGGTGAGCTCATTGGCAATTCGTTCGGCCTTTTCTGCATCGCGCGCCCAAATACGGGCAGCCTCGATCGGCCGGACCAAAGTCAATGCGCGGAGCTGCAACCGCGCCTGCATACCGGCGCCGAGGATTGCCGCGATCCGGGCATCCGGGCGGGCCAGATGCCCTGCAGCAACCGCGCCTGCGGCCGCCGTGCGCACATCCGTCAAATAGCCGTTGTCCAGCAGAAGCGCCTCGACCAGTCCGGTGTGCGCCGACAGCAGCATCATTAACCCGTTCGTGCTGGGCAGGCCGAGCGATGGATTGTTGAAAAAGCCCGGGCTTACCTTGATCGCAAAGCTGTCGAGATCGGGCACATAGGCGGTCTTGACGTCGACTTCACCGCGATGGGCGGGAATATCCAGCCGCATGATCGGCGGCATCTCCACAGCCTTGGTGGCCAAGGCTGCGAAGGCCTGCTCAACACAATCCACCGCATCGGCATCAAGCTGCACAATTTTGCGCAAATCGGTTTCCGTTAGCACAAGCACGCGCGCCATCACGCCACTCCCGATTTGATGTCATTGACGATTTGGCGATGGACCGCCGGATCGATGTTGCCACCGGAGACGACAATCGCCGTCGGGCCGTCTGGTTTGATCTTGCCGGCAAGCAGCGCCGCGATGCCGACCGCACCCGCACCTTCGACGATCTCGCCTTCGACCACCGCGGCATGGCGGATGCCTGCCGCTATCTCGTCCTCGCTCAGCAGGATCACCTCGTCGAGAAGGTCGCGGCACATGGCAAACGTGAGCTGATTGTCGAGCCCGATGCCGCCGCCGAGCGAATCTGCCAGGGTTTCGACCTCCTGGACTTCGAGCGGCGCACCGGCGGCAAGGCTCGCCGCCATCGCCGCTCCCCGCTCCATCGATAAGCCAACCACCCTCGCCTGCGGTCGCCTGCCCTTGATCGCAGCAGCAACGCCGGATGCAAGCCCGCCGCCCGACAGGGGCACGAGCACAAGCGCTACGTCCGGCAGGTCCTCTGCAATCTCGAGACCAATGGTTCCCTGACCGGCGATCACGCCGGCATCATCGAAAGGCGGCACGAAGCTCATGCCCTCTTCCCTTACCAGGCGCTCGACCTCGCGCATGGCGTCATCCTGTGAGCGGCCGACGATGCGGACTTCGGCACCAAGGCTGCCGATCGCCTCGACTTTGTTGGCCGGAACGAGCGCCGACAGGCAAATGGTCGCCCGCGCGCCTAATGTTCTGGCGGCATGGGCGACTGCTCTGCCGTGATTGCCTGTCGAGGCCGTCGCCAATCCGCGCGAGTGCGCCTCATCGCCGAGGCAGAGGATTGCGTTGGTGGCTCCGCGCAGCTTGAAACTGCCGGTCTTCTGGTGATTTTCGAGCTTGAGGAATACAGGCGCGCCGAATTGGTGGGAAAGCGCCTGCGAGCGCGTCAAGGGCGTGCGGACAACGTGTCCGGCGATACGCCGCCGTGCCTCTTCGATATCGGGCAACGTCACCATCGCGGTCATCGCGCGGTCCGTCGCTCTGAAAATGCCGTGACAAATCTCAGCACGATCACATATCTCTTTCGCAGCCGATGTTCATGACATCAGCGTGAAAGAGACAATAGACCATGTCAATCTTATTATTGTTTCAGTACAATATTCGACACCACGTAGCGTCTGTTCGGACACTGTGTGGCGTTTGCTCGGAACGCGAATAGATATCTTATCCGCGTTCCGAGCCTCAAAATCCGCCGTGAGGTAGGTTCGCTCCCTCACGCGGCCTGAACGACTGCGTTCAGCGGGATTTCGACATCAATTTCCAACGTCGAGACGTGCTCGTTGCAATCCATCTTGACTTGCACCTTGTCGCCGTCGAGCTGCACATGCTTTGCAATCACGCCGAGGATTTCCTCTCGCAGCAGCGATACCAAGTCAGACCCTGCCGATAAACGTTCGTGGGCGAGAAGAACCTGCAGGCGTTCCCGCGCCGCCGGCGCGGTTCTTTGTTTGCCGAAAAGACGAAAAATGTTCATGCCGCCCTCCGTCCGAATATCTTGCCGAAAATGTTCCGCTTTTCGCCGGGAATCGTGATCGGCAGAACTTCGCCGGTGAGCCGGCGAGCGGCATCGAAGTAAGCCATTGCAGGTGCGCTGCGGCTATCGGCCAGCGTGACGGGAGCGCCGATGTTGGAGGCGCGCAGAACATCCATGCTTTCCGGAACGATGCCGAGGAGCGGAATGGAGAGGATCTCCAGAACGTCGTCGACCTTGAGCATGTCGCCGCGCTCGGCGCGGGTGGCATCGTAGCGGGTCAGGAGCAGATGCTTCTCGATCCGTTCGCCACGCTCGGCCTTAGCCGTCTTGGCGTCCAGCAGGCCGATGATGCGATCCGAGTCGCGCACGGACGAGACTTCCGGATTGGTGACGACCACCGCCGTATCCGCATGGCGCATGGCAAGAGTAGCGCCGCGCTCGATCCCGGCGGGGCTGTCGCAGATGATCCAATCGAAGTGTTGCTTCAATTCGTTTATGACCCGCTCGACACCTTCCGCCGTCAAGTTGTCCTTGTCGCGCGTTTGCGACGCTGGCAGCAAGAACAGCGTATCCAGCCTCTTGTCGCGGATCAGCGCCTGCGGGAGCTTGGCATCACCATGTATGACATTGATCAGATCATAGACGACCCTTCGCTCCGCCCCCATGACAAGGTCGAGATTCCGCAGCCCGACGTCGAAATCGACGACCACGACTTTATCATTTCTTTGCGCCAGAGCCGCTCCAAGCGCGGCGGTCGAGGTCGTCTTGCCAACCCCGCCCTTGCCTGACGTGACTACGATGACTTTCCCCATCTTGCTCTCCTCTGTCGTGGCCGCTGCCGGCTCAGATAAGTTTCTCTGCCATGATCGCATCGCCTTCGAGCCAGAGCTGAACAGCCTGTCCGCGAAGGTTGGGGGCCATGTCTTCCGCCATTTTGTAGATGCCGTCGATCGCCACCAGTTCGGCCTCGAGCTTTCGGCAGAAGATGCGCGCCGATGCGTTACCAATCGATCCTGCCATGGCTCTTCCGCGCAAACTGCCGTAGATATGCACCGATCCTCCGGCGATAATCTCCGCACCCGACGCGACCGATCCGATAACGGTGACATCGCCTTCAGGGAAAATCACCGATTGACCCGAGCGCACCGGCTCCCTGATGACGATGGACTGCGTCGCCGGCCTGACCTCGGGAGCCGCCGGTCTGCTGCGCACTTCGACGACCGGCTCCTTCGCAGGAACCTCGTTTACCGGAACCTCGATATCGGAAACGGGTCGACCGCCTTTGAGCGCAGGAGGCATGCCTTGCCCCAGAATTGAAGGGCGCGCCCCCTCGATGCCCATGATGCTGACATTGCGCTGGCCAAGTTCCCCGAGCAACTCTTTCAACTGCGACCGGTCGATCGGCAGATCCGTCAGGTCCAGCACGACCGGCCGCCCCAAAAAGAAGCCCGCCGAACGCGCGGCGAGATCATCCAGCCTGATCAACCATTCATCGATGGGAAGATCCGGAGAAAGCATGACCGCCAGGAAGGAGCGGCCTTTGATGCGGATCGAGCGAGCGTCTGTTAGCACTTTGGTCATCTGTGTAAATATTTCGTTGACCAAACCTATCGCTGTCATGGTTAACAAAAAGTTAACGCGGCCGCGACAGCACCCTCTATTGCATTGATCTGCTGCCCTTTTTTGGAAAAGAGATCGAGCTGACCCTACCCCGAGCCTTAAAGGCATCGGGATTCGGCACGCACGAGGCGAGAAGCTCGATAATGACTCTCAAATCTCGATTGCTGAGTCGGATTTTAGATCAGTGAGTCGATAGCGAAGCCGGCTTTCCGAAGAGGAAACCCTGCACGTGAGTCGCACCCGAGTCGCGAGCAGCATCCAGGTGTTCCTTCTTTTCGATGCCCTCGGCAACGATGATCGGCGCGACGCAGGACGCAAATCCGACAAGATAATGCAGGCTGCTCTCCCCCTTTTGCGAGGTCAGCACATTCCGCACCAACGAAGCGTCGATCTTGATGATGTCAGCCGGGACCGTCAGCAGTCGCGCAGGCGTGGCCATACCCGCTCCGAAATTGTCGATGGCCACCCGGCAGCCAAGCGCACGAACGGCCGCCAGCCTGCTGACGCCCTCACCTACCAGAGGGTAGGTCTCTGTAATTTCAAGGACAAGACGCTGGGCAAGTTCCGGATGGCGCTCGATCTGCCGAAAAATCTGCTTCCAATGATCCGGTGCGGCGAGATTCGCCGCCGAAATGTTGCATCCGAGGACAATATTTGGGTCCTTGGCCAAATGCGAGAGGACGAGATCCAGCATGCGCACGTCGAGATCGAAGGAAGCCATGGAGGATTCCAGGTAAGGTGCAAATGCGCTTGCGCTGTGAACAACGCCGCGAGCATCCAAAATCCGTGCAAAGCACTCCCAGTAGAGCACCTTTTCCGGACCATCAATTTGGCTGACCTTTTGTGCGGCGAAACTCAGTCCGCGATCGGAAACAGCCTTGGACATAGTGAGAAACACCTCCGGCGATGCTATTCTCAGTCGTTGTTTTCGACTGTGGGCAGGACCGCCAAGCCGCTAATACGCACGTCCTGACACGAAAACCTACAACCGACCGGCGCTGTCGGATCTAGTGAATTTCGTATGTTAGTAACTTATAAGTACATCGGCACGGCTAATTGTGTCAAATCCTCAATCAATGCGAGCTTTTATGCAACCCTCCTTTTGCATCGGAAGGCGGCGCCAGTCTCTTGTCCACAAACAATCCGTCACCAAAGGCTTACACGCTTCAGCCTTCCAAGGCAGAGGATGCCGCAAACATTGCGAAACTAACTGAGCCGGAGATCGAGGTCGCGATAGAGCTTCTTCAAATTGGGCAATGACTTTAGCTGCCACGAAATCTGTTTGGAACCACGTACCGTCATCTGCACGTCGTCGCGTTTGCGGGCCTCTATTGTCAGCTTCGCAAGCAGGTTTATGCCCGACGAATTCAGAAAGTGGAGACCTGTCAAATCAAGCGTCAGCCGCTCAGGGTTTTTCTCGAGCAAATCCATGGCCAACTGGAAGATCGGAGCGTAGGCTTCCGATCCCGCCAGACGCATGGAACCGTCGAAGAACACGACATGTCCTTCTGTCCAAACCCGAAATGCCTCTCCTTTGATTTCCATTGTCAAAGCTCAGTCATTATGGATGGAAGGGATCGGTAACGAGGCATATGTCTCCAGGTGTGTCGGGCCATTCGGCCGCTTCGAATCAAACGTCCAAGCCAAATCGGCTTCATAATCGCTCATCAGCGTCAGCAGGCCAAGACCTGACTCCGTTCCGAAAGTCGACGCCGCATTCTTTTCGATTTGCTGAATGAGAAGGTCCGAGGGATTATCATTGGTAATCTGCGCAAGCAGATGCTGAAAACGCTCCGCATTTTCGTTGTCGATAAAATTCGAGACCCTCATGCGAAACCGTTCCCCCTCTATCGAAGCCGAAATGCCGATTTCACCGGATACGCGAAACTTCACGGCATTTTCAATAAGTTCGTTGGCGACGTAACCGATGTCATGCCGCACCTGATGATAGACCTGACGTAATCTCCTGTAACGCAAAGCCGTTATTTCAGCGATAAAATCGGATGTCATCGAACAATGCGACCAGCTCAAAGCGAGCGGTCCATCAAGCAGTCGCAGGAAAGTAGAGCCGTCTCCACTGCTGTCTGTTACAAGATCTTCGAGCCCAAACACGACGGTCGCCATGCTATCACCTATGTCTCATTACAACCAGAGTTATGTCGTCGTGAATCTTCTGCGACCCAATATAGGTCATTAGGTTTTCCAGAATACCATTCACTATGTCCTGGGCGCTGCCGCCGTAAAGATGACGGACAGATTCGCAGAGCCGTTCAATTCCATACAATTCGCCATTCCGGTTCTCGGCTTCCGTGACGCCATCGGTATGCAGAACGATGATGTCGCCACTGCCAAAGGCAACGTCTCTCGTATCGACAAATTCCGAAATATCCGAATCCAGCCCCACGGGAAGTCCAAGGTCGGCGGTTTCTATCCGCTCGACTTCTCCGCCTTGTCTTACGACAATCAGATCCTCGTGTTGGCCGGACAGCGTCAGGCGCTCGCCATCATAATCGAGAAACGCAAGAGTCAAATGTTTGTCGGTCTTCGTGCGTTCGATGTTTTTGTAAATCGTGCGGTTGAGGTCGGTCAGGAACTTCGTCGGATCGGTCTCCCCGGCCTCCTGCAAGGCACGCGCGACGGACTGCACCATCAGCATGAGCACGCCGCTTTCAAGCCCATGGCCCGTCACGTCCCCTATTCCGATCTTCAGCCTTTTTCCGTCCTGCAGAATGTCATAATAATCACCACCGACCTCATCGGCGGGGCGCATGAAAGCGGCGATCTCCAACTGTTCGATGGCCGCAAGTTCGTTTTGACGCGGCAGGACCATGAGCTGTATTCGTTGAGCAACGGCGAGCTCGGCCCCAAGCCGAACGTTCTCGCTCTTCAATTGCGTGTTCAGCGCCGAGATTTCCTCTTTCGCCTCCTCGATCTCCTTGGTTCTTTCCTCCACGAGCAATTCGAGGTTTTCCGTGTGGAAGCTTATCTCCTCCGCCATGCGGTTGAATGCGATGCCCGCCTGGCCAACCTCATCGCGCGACGGGATATCGACCCTGACCGAATAATCCTTTGCCTGAATGCGCCCAGCCGCGCTTGCGAGGGCGCTGATACCGCTGGTGATGCGCTTGGAAACCGCGAAGACCGCCGCGATGACGATCATCAGCGATATGGAGATCGCAAGGACCTGATAAAGAAGGATGCGGTTTGTCGCCCGCGATATTTCTTCCTGAGCAGCAAAAAGAGAGGCATAAATCTCGCGCTCCGGCACCACAATTCCGAGCGACATCGCTTCCTTTTGAACCGGCCCGGAAACCCAAAGGTTGGTTGGAGCGATCTGTTTGACGACGACCAGATACGGGATCTTCTCTCCCTGTTCGTCGAGCATAATATGCTGGATGGCGCCATCGCGGTCCAAGGGGAGCGTGGCCATAGCCTTTTGCGTGCTGTTGCGGAAAGAGCGGTCCAGGCCCGTCACGCCCTTATCGCCGGTCTCGCTCGATGATCGCAGCCCGATGATCTTTTCGCCTGCGTGATTGATGGCAACCACGTTGCCATTCGACATCGTCAGGAAGCCGAAACCGGTATCGGCAACCTTCACGCTTTCAACGATCCCGGCCAATTGGTCGAGAGTGATATCGGCCCCGGCTATGCCGGCTACGTCCTTGCGGTCGGGGGACCAAAGAGGATTGAAGAAGCTGACGATCAACTTGCCCGTAATGGCGTCGGTATAGGGTGCAGTCTGCGTAATGTCGTCTGCGACAGGACGCGAACTCGGATCGCGCGCCCATTGCTGCCAGGATTCGTAGACGCCCGGAAAGAAGAAGTCCCAGAAATTGGCGTCGTTGTGACCTGGGTAAAGGCGATCAAACGTCTGCGCCTGGTCGGTATAAGGCACCGTCCTGAAGATCGGCCGCGCTTTCGGACCGATGTAATACATCTGCAGCTTGGGATAGCCGCTCTTCAGCAGGTTCGGCGCAACGAGATCAACAACCGTGCTGGTCTCGATGTCTTTTTGCACCTCGGGCAGCGGCTGATGATTTTGGTCCAGCAGATAGCCCCAAACGCTAATGACGGATGTCGCACCCGGAAGATTCTGGGCCCATCGGCCTTTTGGATCGTAAGTGAGTTTGATGGCCCCAGGTTCGGACTGCGCCAGCGCCTGGGCGACCGCATTGTTCCGGCCGGGATCATCTATTTGCGACTGGAGTACGCCAGCGAGCGTTTTGACATCGGAATGCACCTGATTGAGAAGCAGCCCGACGCGGGCGGCCGTCGAATCTGCGTAGGAGCGAATATAATCCTGGCTCGCACGCTCAAGACCCTGGCCTACTTCGGATGTGGCGTCGCGGGACAATCGCTGCACGTTCCACAATGCCAAACCGCCGCTGACGAGAAGGTCGAAAAGCACGGCTCCGCCAACCACGAGGACAAATTTCGCGCGAAACGACCGAATGCCGGGAATGACAAATCGACCAATTTTTCTGCTCATAACGGCTTCCGCCCGGAGGCGGCCCAGATAGGCCAGCCGGCATAACCTTTAGGGTGAAGGGCAGCGAAGATATGATCCTGGAAGCCTTGGCGGAAACGCGTGATGAATTCCGGCGGATCGCCCCGGCGGACCGACATTTCGCCGGCATATACATCTTCCCAAGCGGCGATGACATCGGCAAAATCCTGCGGATCGCCGTCGAGGTTAGTGACCATGAAGTTTTCCACCTCGATGTCTTCGAAACCCGCATCCACTAGCAGTCGGCGGCTTTTGGGCCCCATTTCGACATCCATGTCGAAATGGGCGAACAGCTTCGCCACCTCATTGTAGGTCCACTGTATGCTTGCCGCGCGTGGTTCGCCAAGACAATGAGAGTTTTTTTCGTTGGTTATGTATACGCGGCCGCCCGGCTTGCAGATGCGGTAGAGCTCCTTCAGCAACATATCCGGCCGATTGAAGATCTGCAGCGAATGACGACAGGTTACCAAGTCAAACTGATTGTCCTCAAGCAGCATCTCCGATGCATCGCCATAGGTATATTCGACATCGCGGATATCGAAATCGGCAGCCACCTTGCGGGCATATTCAAGACTGACCAGCGAATGATCGAGCGCCACGATCCTTGCCGGCTTGAATTCCTTATGGGCCAACACCGCGAAGTCACCGATGCCGCAGCAAATGTCCGCCATTACAATACCGGCGCTCATGCCATGACGCGGTAAAATCTCGCGCTCATGCCGCCAGGTCATTTTGGTCTGCGTCCGCAGGATCGGAATGAAGCTCTGGTCTTCGACAAAGGTCTGACCGGGATAAAAGGCGGAATCATACGCCTCGACGGCGATTTTCGGTTCGATGGCACTCAGATGACGGAAGGTTCTGGTCGCCCAACCGACGACACTGGACGTGACGACCACAAAGCGAATGTCCCGTCGTGTCCGGCTGGCATTGACCAACAGCCGAGCCACGGCGTGATAGGCCGTCGCATTCATATGAATTAGGCGTTTGACATTGATGTAGAGGACGCCCCTGACCTGATTGATGCTCTTTTCGAGCAGGGCCGTGGTATCGGCGATGTCGATAGGCGATAACGGCCGCAGGATGCCTGAAAGTGAAAACTCCTGGCTGTTAAGGTCGAACTGAGCCGAAAACAGCGGAACCGGTTCGTGCGAACTCAATTCAGTAATCCCTCCACTGGAATGTCCAAGACCACCGTGAGAGCGCGGTCCTCCACCTGTTGCAGCGACAGCGATGCGTCATAATTGACCGCTAGGCCAAGGAGAATGACATCTTCTTCCGAGACCGAGTTCTCATCGGCGAGCGCGTCGAGATATCTTTCCAGAGCGCCGCCTCCCGATGCCCTGGCAGTTGCATCACGGTACAGGTGCTGTTGTGCGGTAGGGCAGGGAAAGGTCAGAGCAATCCGCTCGGAGCGATCCCCTCGGGAAACATTGCAGTGAAGCCGCCCCGAAGCGGAGCCAGAGCGAAACGAGATTTCAAAAAGCTCGTTCAGTGCGGACGAAAGCAGATTGGCGTGCCGGACCGGATCGCTTCGGTCGTGGCTCACCATGCGCGCAACGTAATTTGAAAGCTGATTGCAATGGAGCCAATCCGACATGAAAATTTCCATTTCCATTTCGAGCTCCAGCATCGGATGAAATGGCAATGCAGTGCGGCCTGTGCTTTGTTCGCTCAACGCCGATCCCCTTAACTCGTCTGGAGCGGTCAGCTTCGGACGCGCCGAACCGCTCTATATCCATGTTCTCACAATTCCGGGCGGAAAAGCGCGGCACACTTTCCTGGAATTGTTCTAACGCACCTTATCTGCTTTCCGAAAGCAGAGACTCCAATATTCGCGACCATCCACGGGAATAGGTCGACCTTTCCCGTCCAACTTCCTACCACCTATTTTTCCTGATTTTGCCACTTTGCCGTATCGTTCCGTTGGAGGAACTCAAGGACCGACGATGCAGGCAGAGGCCGGCCAAGAAAATATCCCTGCAAACGATCGCAGCCGGCAGAAATGAGCCATTCGGCCTGAGCTTGATCTTCCACACCTTCGGCGGTGACCTTCATTCCCAGTCCATGAGCCAATGCGATGATAAAGCGGACGATCGTCTGGCTCTTAGCGTCGTTCGTCAGATCTTTTATGAAGTACTTGTCGATCTTTATGGAATCGAACGGAAAGTTCTTCAAATAGCTTAGGGAGGAGTATTCCGTGCCGAAGTCATCGAGCGAGATCTGAATACCGAGGACATTGAGCGTATTCAACGTATCGAGATTGTTGATCGTGCGCTCGAGCAATACACCTTCGGTGATTTCTAGCTCGAGGCGTTCGGCCGGAAAACCAATCGTATCGAGCGTCTGCGATACGCGATCGGTGAAGCCGCCGGTCAGGAATTCGGCGGGCGAGAGATTGACGGCGACCATGCAATGCGGCGGCCAATGCATCGCCTGCCGGCAGGCTTCTTCCAAGACCCACTGGCCGATTTCCGGCATCATTCCATCGGCTTCCGCCATGGGAATGAACGCGGAGGGTGGAATGATACCCATCATCGGGTGATGCCACCGCAACAATGCCTCGAAGCCGGCAACAGACCCCGAACAATCCATGAGCGGCTGGTATTCAATAAAGAATTCACCGTGTTGCAGGGCTACGCGCAGGCTTCGCCTCAGCAGCTCCCGCTGCTCCAGAACCATCATCATGGCTGGCTCGAATGTTCGCGCCCGGCCTCTTCCCTCGCTTTTTGCGGCGTAAAGGGCAATATCGGCGGCACGCATCAACTGATCTTCTTCGCTCCCGTCGCGCGGGGCAAGCGCCACACCGATGCTTGCGCCTGAAAACACCGCGATGCCATTCACCAGAAACGGCTTTTTGAACGCGTTCACCAACGAATCCGCCAACCGCTCCGCCTCGGCCGGCTGGTCATTGCGAAGCTGAATGATGGCAAACTCGTCGCCCGCCAACCGGTATGCGGTCTCTCCCGCTCCCAGGACATTGCGTATGCGCTCGGCGGTTTGCTGCAGGACGATATCGCCCGCGGCGTGACCCAGAGTGTCATTGATCGGCTTGAATTCGTCCAAGTCCAACTGCATCAATGCGATACCGTTCTTTCCGCCTGTTAGGGCGTCGCGCAGCCGTGCGGCGAACTGCCGCCGATTGGGCAAACCGGTTAGAGCATCGTGATTGGCTTCGTGCAGCAGGAGCGCCCTGTCCACCTCGTCAGGCGATGGATCCTGCCGAATCAATTTTCGCATTTCAATAACCGCGAAACCGTTGGCCGGTCGAAATATCATAAGATCGCAGAGTATCTCGCCGGGTCTCTGGAACTGAACATTCCGCAGCCATCCGGTATTGCCCGCCTGCTCCGCGAGCATGTCCAAGCCCGGATCGTCCAGCTCGGGATATATTTCGAAAAGCGTGGCCTGAGAGGTCCCCTCGTCGCCATAGAACGCCCGGAATCTTTCGGACGACATTATGAGATTCAAATCGCAGTCGTAAAACGAAAAAAGCACGTCAGGTGCGCTGTTGGTCGGCAACGGTATATCAAACTTAATGACGCTACTGGCTGCCATTCCGGTCTCCGTCCTGCCCTGGGAACTGTCAGGCTTCGTAATTGCTTTTAATCTCCTATAGCCTTAGGATTTAACGGACCGAATACAGACACCTGCTCTTCCACAAGTATCAAATGGTTGTGTTTCTAATATTACGGATAAATAATTTAACAATTGCCGAACTTAGCCCCACGCGTCATTGATGCGAAACAGCGCTCCCTTTCTTGGGAACAGCCGGTCACCCACCGATTTACATTATTCTAATGAAGTGAGTCCTGTCAAATGTTCAATCAGAAATTGCATACGTCTTCGAAGACAGGTATGGGTTACGCGTCGTTCGATTGATGCTTTGGCCTTTTCGGCAAGCGCGGAAGCGCCCTACCCTTTTTCTGCAACTCTTTTAAGAACTGCTGGAGTGCCCTAAGCAACACGCTCGAAACGGGTACGGATATGTTCGATGTAGTGCTGGCCCGGCGAGGAAGCCTCCACCATGGCCAATGCAGCCGCTTCCGGAACGCCTGTAAAGAGACGCTCCTCGCCGTTCTTGAAACGAATGTAAAGACGGCCGTCGTCCGGATGGAAAAAAACCGACTTAATAATTTTCGGTGAAACAGGAAGTTCTTTCACAGGTCACCTCGCCTTTGAGGCGCTTGTGCCATGAAAATCACAATATCCAATGAAATGGACTAGTTAAGAAAATGTAGCGCTTCTGCACAATATTTTATGGGATAGTCAGCTACGTGAACCGGCGCGGCACAAATGGCCTATCTGCCGATCCTGCAGTGTGTTGCAGGCCACCCTCCGGCGCTCGCCATAGGGGTGATGCTGAATCCCGACCGGCCACGTTCACAAAGAAGCACCATCAGCCGTGCCTCCAGGTCCGACAAATGCTTGCTGATCGCGGAATGCCCGACACCAAGCGTGTATTCAGCCGCCGACAGGCCGCCGCATTCGACGACCGACATTCAAAAGCAGAATATTCCACCAATTCACGACGTGGACATCCGTTTTCTTCGCATCTTCAATATTCATAGCCATCTCCGTGCCGTCAGCGACGCTGCCGATCTCCCCGCAGACTTTTTCCTGAAAGAAAACTTAGCCACACCTTCAGCAGCGATCCTGCCGACATGTCCAAGCCCCTAGCCTCGACCAGCCGATTGCCCAGCACTGCTGGCCCGGTCATCGGGACTATCATCATGCCCAGGTTGACGTACATTTCGTTCCATCTGCGCTTTCGCTGTTTCATAGCTTTCCGGGCTCCGATCTGTTCATCAGACTGACGTCACTTCGCCGCTGTCCATGCGCAGTTGGGCGCCAGTTAACCATCGAGCCGGCGGCGAGACGAGAAAAGCCATCAGTTCCGCGATCTCCTCCGGCTGACCATACCTCTCAATGCCCGACTCCTTGAGAAAGCGCTGACGCGCGTCCTCGATGCTCAACCCATGCATCGGCGCCCAGCGCTCGAGGTATGATTTCCGACGGCCGGTCATGACCGGACCGGGCAGCACGCTGTTGACCTGCACGCCGTCCCGAAGACCCCGATCGGCGAAAGCCTTGGCCAGCGCCACGGATCGCTGCATATCTCGTTCCGACCGCGACATAACCTGCCTTCGGGAATAAAGCCGAATTGCCTGAAGTAAAAACTACAGCGCCTTTGCTTGCCTTCAAGGCTTCCCAACATTGGATCGTCAGCCGGCGCGCACCATGCGGTTTCAATGCCATGCCGGCATCCCACTGGTCGTCCGTCATTTCGAACAGATCCACCTGCGGCACCGCACCGGCAATGTTCAGTAGCGGGTCGACCCTGCCAAACTTCGCTATTGTCTGCGCCGCAACTCGGTTTGTCGCCGCTGGCACACTGAGATCCTCGTCGAGCACCAGCGACTTGGCCCTAGCATCTCTCACCTCTTCCGCCGTCTCAACCAGATTGGCCCGATTGCGCGCAACAAGCACGATATGCTCGAAGTCGCGCGCCAGCAGCACAGCCGTTGCCTTGCCGATACCCTGACTTGCGCCCGTCACAATCGCTACGCTGCCTGACATGATTTCCTCCTGTTGGTAGATCGCTGAAGAGGGCCCGGTTGCCCGAGCCCCCTCGGAAGCTCACTCGACGCCCGAGAAGACTTCCTTGATGGCGGCCGCGATCTCCTCGCAATGGGTCTCAAGGGCGAAGTGACCCGTGTCGAAGAACCGAATGTCGGCGTTCGGGATATCCCGCCTGAACGCCTCGGCGCCTGGCGGCAGAAAGAAGGGATCGTGCTTGCCCCAAACAGCCAGGAACTTTGGCTGATGGCTCCTGAAATAGGCTTGGAATTCCGGATAAAGAGCGACGTTGCTCTTATAGTCTCCGAAGAGGTCGAGTTGAGCCTCTGTTGCTCCGTCCCGGGTGAGATAATAGTTATCAAGAGAATGACCGTCCGGGGAAACCAGCGTCGGATCCGTCACGCCGTGGGTATATTGCCATATTGTCGCTTCCGGCTGGAGGAATGATCTCAATGCGTCGCGATTGGCGGCAGACGGATCGTTCCAATAAGCCCGGATCGGGTTCCAGCCTTCGCTCAGTCCTTCCTCATAGGCATTACCGTTTTGCGAAATGATCCCCGTGATCCGGTCCGGGTGCCAGGTCGCCAGCCGGAAGCCCGTCGGCGCGCCATAGTCGAACACGTAAATGGCGTACCGTGCAAGCCCGATCACCTCCGTGAACCGATCGATCACCTTCGCGACGTTGTCGAAGGAGTAGGAAAACTCCGAACGCGGCGGCAGATCCGTCTGGCCAAACCCCGGCA
Organism: Rhizobium sp. BR 362; assembly: GCF_036528765.1. Lineage (NCBI taxonomy): Bacteria > Pseudomonadati > Pseudomonadota > Alphaproteobacteria > Hyphomicrobiales > Rhizobiaceae > Rhizobium > Rhizobium sp. BR 362. Next base: position 44,323 of record NZ_JARWGH010000017.1, read on the forward strand.
AGTCGGGAGCCACCAGATGAAAATCGGCAGCCAGAGCCGGGATCAGGTCGCGAAACATATGACCGGAACTCGGAAACCCATGCAGCAGCAGGAGTGTCGGTTTCTTTCGATCGCCTGCCTCCCTGTAATAGACGCCGAGACCGCCCACATCCACCTTCCGATAGTGCACCTTCGTCATGGAACCACTCCTTTTGCATAACCTGATTAACGATGGCGACAAGGTTACATGGGAGCTGTAACCAGTCAATAGGCATTTTAAAGGTTACGTCGAGAGTCATTGCCAGATGGCGCGACATCGTAGACCACGCCATCAAATCTGTTCGATCTTGGAAATTTAACTGCCATGAGCGGCGAAGCGACGGCGCTGCCGTCGCGCACGGGACTTAATCCACGCGCAATATCTAAAAGCTGCGGCTGCCAACCTATCCGTTCGGGCGACCGATCTGATCGCACCTGACTACCGCGTGTTGCTAGTTAGCTCGGGCGCGGTGAGCGGCCTGCTTCGCACGGTTGCCGCAAACCGCCATGCTGCACCAACGCCGCTTCTTGCCGCGCGTGCGGTCGATGAAGAGGAGTGTGCAATTATGACCTTCACATGCTTTGATATCCGAGAATTCCTCGGTGCAGACGAGTTCGCCCATTGCTTCCGCAATGGGGGATAGAAGTGCATCAGGCGATTTCCACTGGCGTTCCGTGCTCCAGCGAAACCCGCCGCTCTCTCCGCCTTCGCTGACGATTTGGCGAAATTGCTCATCCCGCGCCAGCAGGCGGTTCAGCGGCCCGAGCTGCTCAAGCGCATCCCCGTCGAGGGGCCTTCCCTTGTGTTCCCTGACAAAACCGCGAAACCATTCGCGCAGCGAACGCGCCTGCGCCGCCAGCGAGTCGAGCTCGCCGGGCATTGCGTTTCCGACGATGGACTGCAGCCTCCGCTGCGGAACGAGACCAGCCTCGCGGAGCCACTGAATGAACCCCTCGCCGTCATTGAGCCATTCGAAAGGCGTGTCGACGGGGGTCGCCAAGGAATTTAGAAAATCAAGAGCAGCGGCATCCCCGACGAAGATTGCTGGTGGGTTGCGTTCGGCCATGTCCTATCTCGCTTGAAGCCTATTCCTGCTATGATCGCTCGCCCGCTCCTTTAATGCAGCGTCAGCTATCAAATAGGGAAGTAACCTTTTAAAATCCAGTAAAATGGTTATTATCTGGGCGATGCTGCTGTCGCTCGCCAGCACCTTGCCTTTGCCCGACGAGCATTTTGGACCAATATGGAGGAAGCCAATGGTTGAGCGAAAACCGACCGCCGAGCGGCTCAGCCTTTTTTCCGATGGCGTTTTTGCAATCATCATCACCATTCTCGTTCTGGAACTTCGACCGCCGCATGAGGCAAGTTTCACTGCGTTGAAGGAACTCTGGCCGGAGGGCTTGAGCTATGCGGTCAGCTATTGGTTTCTCGCGGTGGTATGGATCAATCATCATCACGTGTTGCGCTTTGCCGAAACGGCGACCCCGCGGCTTATCTGGGGCAATTTTGCGCATCTGTTCTCCGTCTCCCTCATTCCTTTCACGACGGCGTGGATCGCCGACAGCGACCTCGGCTCAGCACCAGTGACGCTTTACGCCCTGGTCTTCGTGGCTGTGAACGTGACATATCTTGCGGTGTGTTGGGAAGCTGTGGACCGCCCCTCCCATAAGAATTCATCTGATCGCATCCGGCGGATGATGCGCATGCGATCGCTGGTGACAATCATCCTATTTCTGACCGCCGCATTGACTGCGGTGTGGTTTCCTGCGCTTGGCCTCGGCATTATCGTTTTCTGTCTGTTGCTTTACGTTCGACCCGATGTTTCCGAGGTGAGTACTTAACGAATTCGCCGCTCGGCTAACCTCATCATAGCGCTAGGGGCGCCGGCCCGCAGACAGGCCTTCCTGGAAACCGAGCGAGGGAACGACCCATGGCGATGGTGGAAAAAAGAGCAACAGTCATATTGGTGCATGGGGCGTGGGCTGGCGGCTCGAGCTGGGCAAATGTGATACCGCCTTTGCGCGACCTTGGCTTGGAGGTTTTCGCCGCGCCGATTCCCATGACTTCCCTTGGCGACGATGTGGCTGCCCTGACACGATATCTCGACCGGGCTTCGGCACCGGTGGTCCTGGTCGGACACGCTTATGCCGGTGAGATCATCGCGGAAGCGGTTACCCATGACGAAATTGCGAAACACGACCCCAGCGGACCGACAGAAATAACTTATGAACAATAAGTGTCCCGGGAACGTTTCTCCGCCAGGAGGAATGCGCCATGAAGAGTTTGCAAAACCGACAGGTCAAACGGCCCGGCCCGCGTGAGCTGGATGTTGAGCAACATTGCAAGAAGCACGGCGTTGACGCAGCCGAAACCAAGAAACTAGTCAAGCTGTTGGGTCGGCATGCTCCGCTGCACGAACTACATGCGAATGCGCCGCCGAAACAACCTCGCTGGCGGTAATGTCTTGTCTGCGTATTTGAGACCGCGCGGCTGACTTGCTCGCGATCTCAAATGGCGCCTACCCGCCCGTGACGACGCGCTCGCTTTCCCTCGACTGCGAAGAGATTTGACGAAGCAGATGCATGAACATCGGACTAGGCGTATAATTATGCATGGATAAGCAACTCGTAGAACAACATCTGAAATTAGCAAAGCAGCACGTGGCCCAAGGCCGCAGACATATCGCGCGGCAAAAGCAAATCATTGTCAAACTTAGGCGAGGCCAACACGACACGTCGCAAGCCCGTCAGCTCCTATCGACCTTTGAGGAACTGCAACTCATGCATGTTGCCGAACGGAACCGCCTCCAAAAGGAGTTGGAGGCGATGAGGCCTTAGGCTCGTCCGCGTCATCTCCACCTTGCAAAGGCTAGTCACACTTCCCATCTAATGCCGTGATGGCTGCCAAGCCGCGCAAACTTATGTGTTGCGCCGAAGCGATGCTTCTCCAGAACAGGGCTAGAGCATCAGTCTGCAGCCAACGTGTCACCGCTCACTTGCGTGATGGGCATTTCCGCTATTCCTTATCATTTGCGCCGACCGGACCGTCGGCGGAGGATTTCTATTGAACAAACCAAACATCGCTGCCGCGCCCGCGGCGGTGAAGCCGCGCGAGCGCGATGGGGCCGTGAACCGGCCCGACAAGAACTGGAAACCGTATCCCTGCCTTCTCACACGCCGCGAATTGCAGGAATTGGTCGCCGAACAGCTCGGCTGATCGCCGTCCGTTTGCCAACCCCAACGACAAGGAGAACAAAATGCAGGTTTTGGTCAGAGATAATAATGTCGAGCAGGCGCTTCGAGCGCTGAAAAGAAAGATGCAGCGCGAAGGGCTGTTCCGGGAAATGAAGGAACGGCGGGCCTACGAGAAGCCTTCCGAACGCCGCATCCGGGAAAGAGCACAGGCGATCAGCCGGCAGCGCAAAGCCGCTCGGAAGAAGATGCAGCGCGAAGGGCTTATCGCTTCCGCCAAACGAAGATCATCGGCACGATAGAGAACGACCGCCCGAGCCGCCCTTCGATGCGGCGGCTCGGAGTTGAAGGAAAGGTTGAATGATGGACGAATTGTATAGCGTGACCGTTTCCGAAGAGCGGCTCGGGGATTGCCGCGATGTCATTGAGCCCGACTTGCAAGATCTGATCGAACGAACGATCAGATCCGGCTTCTCGCGTGAAGAGGTGTTGATCGCAATCAGCGAATTGGCGGCGGAGGATTTCGCCACCGTTACAAATATCCCGAGCGTCCACTGAAACGCGAGGTCAGGAACGCGGCTGCGCAGCAATCGGATCGGAACAATCAAGCTACGCTTCGGTTAGAGGTCCGATCATTGGCGAAAGGCGCGTTCCCATGGATATCGGTACTCCGCATGCCACTCACCCCGTCACCATCATTATCAACGGCAATCGCCGACGACTCGACATCCACCCCTGGATTACACTGCTTGACCTCCTGCGCGGCGATCTCGAACTTACTGGCACCAAGAAAGGCTGCGATCACGGCCAATGTGGCGCCTGCACCGTTCTTATCGACGGGCAGCGCGTGAATTCATGCCTCAAGCTCGCCGTCTGTCTGGATGGGAAGGAAATCACTACAATCGAAGGGCTTGGCAGGCCGGATGCCATGCATCCCATGCAAAAGGCCTTCGTCAAGCACGATGCTTATCAATGCGGCTACTGTACGCCAGGGCAGATTTGTTCGGCCGTCGGGCTCATGTCGGAAGGCAACGCGCACAATCGCGCTGAAATCCGCGAACTGATGAGCGGCAATCTCTGCCGCTGCGGCGCCTACACCAATATTGCCGACGCGGTCGAGGAGGTGATGGGCCAGGAGACCACCCGTCCGCTGACGGAGGCCGCCGAATGAATCCCTTTTCCTATACCCGCGCCGACACCGTTCATGACGCCATCGCTGCATTGATGTCCGACCCGGAGGCGAAGCTTCTCGCGGGCGGCACGAACCTGGTCGACCTGATGAAATACGATGTCGTGCACCCGTCCGCGATCGTCGACATCAGCCATCTTCCCTTGAATGAAATAGAGGATCTGCCGGATGCCGGCTTGAGGATAGGCGCACTCGTCAGTAATTCGGCGGTCGCCTACGATCCGCGTGTCAGGCGGAATTATCCGCTGCTATCGAGCGCAATCCTGGCCGGCGCTTCGCCGCAGCTTCGCAATGTCGCCACGACCGGTGGGAACCTTCTTCAGCGAACCCGCTGCTATTATTTCTACGATCCTTCGGCGCCCTGCAATAAGCGTGAACCCGGCACGGGATGCTCGGCCATCGGCGGCGTCAACCGCATCCACGCCATTCTGGGCGCCAGCGACAAGTGTATCGCCGTGCATCCCTCGGACATGTCTGTGGCGCTGGCCGCACTTGCCGCCATCGTTGAAGTTGAAGGGCCGCTTGGCCGACGCGACATTCCCTTCGGCGAATTCCATCGCCTTGCGGGCGATCGTCCGGATGAGGACAATACGCTCCGTAGGGGCGAAATCGTCACCGCCATCCGCCTCGACAGCAATCATGTCGCTGGCCACAGCAGCTATTTGAAGCTTCGCGACAGGCTCTCCTATGCCTTCGCGCTGGTTTCGGTTGCGGCGGCGATGGAGCTTGCCGGCGATGGCCGGATCGTCGATCTCCGCCTCGCGCTCGGCGGTGTTGCCCACAAACCGTGGCGCGACACCCTGGCGGAGGCTGAATTTGCGGGTGCTTCGGCCGACGAGGCAACCTTCCAGGCCATCGCGGATCGCCTACTCGCCGGTGCGGAAGGACAAGGCGGCAACGATTTCAAAATCCCGCTCGCCCGAAGAGCAATTGTTCGTGCGTTGAGGCAGGCCGCCTCCGGTGGACCTGAGGACGGGATCGTCAAGGCCGTGCAATGAGGAGGCGAAGCTATGCTGAGCGAGACGAAGAGCATCGGAATTCCGCTTTCGCGAATTGACGGTCCTCTGAAGGTGACGGGCCGGGCAAAATATGCCGCCGAGCATCACGAACCGGGGATGCTGCATGGCGTTGCGGTCGTCGCTACGATTTCGACCGGCCGCATCGCCGGCTTCCACCTTGTCGAAGCCGAGGACTTTCCGGGCGTCGTGAAGATCTACACCTTCAAGAACCGTCCTGATGTCGCCTGGTGGGACAGCAAATGGAAGGATGAGGTCGCCGTGCCCGGCCATCCCTTCCGTCCCCTGGAAAACGACCGCGTCCTGTTCGACGGTCAGCCGATCGCACTCGTGGTTGCCGAAACCTACGAGGCGGCCCGTGATGCCGCCGCGCTCATCCGGGTCCGTTATGCCGCGGGCGAACCGCACACCGACATTAGACGCGAGGCGCGCGACAGCCAGGTGCCGTCAAAGACACGGAAGGGAATATCGCCGCCGCCGAAACCTCGCGGCGATGCCGAAGGCGCTTTCGCGAATGCCCGCTTCAAGATTTCCGGCGATTACAGCCTTGAGGGCGAGCATCACAATCCGATGGAACTCTTCGGCTCGACCGTGCTGTGGGAAAAAGACGGCGAACTGACGATCCACGACAAGACGCAGGGTTCGCAGAATGCCCACGACTATATTTGCAATGTCTTCCGCCTCGATCCGCAGAAGGTCACCGTCAAAAACGCCTTTGTCGGCGGCGCCTTCGGCTCAGGCCTGCGTCCCAAATACCAGCTATTCCTGGCGGTGATGGCAGCGCTCGATCTAAAGCGCTCCGTCAGGGTGGAAATGACGCGGCGGGAAATGTTCTATCTCACCTGGCGTCCCGCTACGATGCAGACCATATCGCTTGCGGCCGATGATGAAGGCAAGCTTCAGTCGACTATGCATCAAGCGGTGCAGGCGACCTCCCGTTACGAAGATTACCAAGAGGTCGTCGTCAATTGGTCTGGCCTTGCCTACAAATGCGAGAACGTTCAGCTCGGCTATGAGCTTGCCGAGTTAGACGTCTCCACGCCTGGCGACATGCGGGCGCCGGGAGCCGCCACCGGTTTTGCGGCCCTTGAGATTGCCATGGACGAACTCGCTTACGAGATCGGGATCGATCCACTGGAATTCCGGCTGCGCAACTTCGTGGATCATGACCAGAACCAGGGCAAGAAACTGACCTCGAAAGCGCTCGACGCTTGCTACAGGCAAGGAGCTGCGCGGTTCGGCTGGCAAAAGCGGCCCATGGCGCCGCGCTCCGTGAAGGACGGCGACGATCTCGTCGGCTGGGGCATGGCGACCGGCATTTGGGAGGCGAGCCTCATGCCCGCGGCGGCAAAGGTGCGGCTTTTCGCCGATGGCAAGGTCGTCGTTTCAGCCGCCGCGTCCGACATCGGCACCGGCACCTATACGATCCTCGGCCAGATCGCGGCCGAGACCTTTGACGTTCCGATCGACAAGATCACAGTCTTGATCGGTCACTCGGCGCTGCCTAAGACCGGAGTCGAAGGCGGCTCCTGGACTGCAGCTTCTTCAGGTTCCGCCGTCCAGGCTGCCGCGCTTGCGGTCAAGAAAACCTTGCTCGCCCATGCGCAGGCGATGGACAAATCGCCGCTGGTCAAAGCCACCGTCGATGATGTTTCGATAGCAGACGGCCGGCTGGTTCTCGACGCAAACCATCAGATCGGCATTGCGATCGGCGACATTTTCGAGGCAGGCAATATCTCCTCCATTGAGGAAGAGGGAGAGGTCAGGCCCGACGAGAGCCAGACGCAGAAATTTGCAAGCTATAGCCATTCCGCCGTCTTCGTCGAAGTGAAGGTGGACGAAGAACTCGCCGTTCCGCGTGTGACCCGCGTCGTCAGCGCAATCGCCGCCGGACGCATTCTCAATCCGAAAACGGCGCGAAGCCAGATCCTCGGCGGCGTGGTGATGGGCTTGGGCATGGCGCTTCATGAGGAAGGCATGATCGATCACCGCAGCGGCCGCATCATGAACCACAATCTTGCGGAATATCATATCCCGACCCAGGCGGACGTCGAACACATCGAGGTAATCTTCGTGGATGAGCACGACCCCAAGGCGAGCCCGATCGGCGCCAAGGGAGTCGGCGAAATCGGCATCATCGGTGTTGCAGCCGCCGTATCGAACGCAATTTTCCACGCAACCGGAAAGCGCATCCGTCGTTTCCCGATAACGATCGACAAAATTCTCGAACGGCAGGAGAAGGCCTGAATGGGCTGCGGCGCACCGCGCTGAATCAACGGATGGGATACTCGATCAATCGAGCAAGCAGTCCCTTCAACTCCGGCTCCTGCACTCTCATGGCAGCTTCCGAAGGCGACAGCCATTCCGTGGTGCGTTGTTTTCGTTCCGGAAATTTGGTGCACACCTTCTCGACTTCCAAAAGATGAACTTCGACGATCGACGGGGTGGCGTTTTCCGCATCTAAAACCTTGAGATATGTGTAGTAACCAAAAGGCTTTTTCTTGGCCTTGCCTTTGACGCCGGCCTCTTCCCAAGCCTCGCGCTCCGCAACCTCGTTCGGTTTCAAGCCCTTGATCGGCCACCCCTTGGGAATGGTCCAACGATGCGTTTCGCGTGTGGTGATGAGGAGGACTTCGATGGCACCATCAGCGCCCGTGCGAGAGCAGATCGCTCCGAATTGTTCGACCATCTCGCCATTCATCATTGTTTCGGCATACGCTGCCAGGCGTGCAAGATGGGGTTCGTTCTTAGTCATGTAGTCTCGCAGGGTTCCTAATGTAGCGCTCGCCGCGCTCAACCAACAAACCTGCCGTCGGCAGAGGCGAACAGTCGCCAACGGCAGGCTTCCATGGCCGCATGAGGCGTGCGGCACCTTAAGCAAGGATGACCACCTCGCCGGAATTCGAACTGCCGCTGAAGGCATTTGTTCCCTGTACCAACCTGGCGTGCTGGCTCCGCAACCATCAGCCTATGTTCACCGTTTGCTGCCCATGAGGTGACGAGTGCCGCGCATATGTTTGATGGCGCGTCGAACATCGGACCTTAGTCCGAACCGGTCGAGACCAAGGTCTTACCCCCGTCTCGACTGAAGCCTCAAAACAGGAACAGAGCCGGTTCTCAGTTGTTTTATCAAAGCTCCGTTACCCGCGGCCGAACAAGAAATACAAAGGAGAAACTGATGAAAACGAAAGTATTTGGTATGGCAGCCCTCTCCCTTGCATTAGCGAGCGGGTATGCCTTCGCACAGTCGTCGACCGTTAATGGCGCCGCAGGCGGGGCAGTAACGGGTGCCATCGTGGGCGGTCCGGTGGGAGCCGCGGTCGGTGGTGTTGCGGGTGCTATTGTCGGCACCGCTATCGATCCGCCGCCGCAGAAGGTCGTAACATATGTGCAAGAACAGCCGATGCCTGAGGACACGGTTGTGGTCAGGGAAAAGGTGGTCGTTGGTCAGCCGCTGCCCGAAACCGTCAGAGTAAGAACGATTCCGGAAAACCCGAAATATGCCTACGCGGTGGTAAACCACCAACGCGTAATCATTGAGCCATCCTCGCGTAAAGTGATCCAAGTGCTCAAATGACCGACCATTGGAGAGCCTGAAGGCTCTCCAATTATTCCTCACAAGTAAGACGCAGAACCCGGCGCCTTCCGGCGCCGCGGCCGGCGTGTGCCCAAAATGGAGAAAGAATGGAGAAACTTCTTATCGCATGCGCGCTCGGAGCAGGCGCGTTGACAAAGGTGGCAGTTCCGACCCACGCCCAGTCGGTTCGCGATCACAACAAATGATAGCTCCGGCCATTACAACGAAGGCAATCACTCCGAATCGACCTAACGCGTCGGAGAAGATGTCCGCCATCATCATGTCCATTGCATGAGCAGGACCGTGGAAACACCTCATCATGGCCGGCTTATCGTGAAGCAACAGCGCTTTTGCCGTTGACTGGCAACAGTGAACTAGAAGGAGTTCAAGATGACTCGCAATCTGTTCTACATTCTCTTGGCGTCCGCCGCGCTTAGCCTCTCCCCAGTGGCTCAGTCCGTTGCGACTGCGCAGGAGTCCCAAGATTCCACCGTCCTGCCGAAAACCGGCACGTCCAAGAGCAAATCCGGTGAGATGAAGACGCAGGGTGAAACGAAGACGCAAAGTGAGACGAAGACACAGGGCGGAACGACGGCACAAAGCACGTCGGGCACTTCTGACGATTCGCAAACCACACTGCCGAAGGCGAAATCATCGACCAAGCAGCAGACCACCGGAGAGACCGGCTCGTCAGACACTCAGTCGACAGGCAAAACTCAGACCGATACGACTCAGAAGGCCGGAACCAGCACCGACACTCAGAAGCCCAACACCCAGGAGACCCAACAATCAACGACAACCGGCAAGACGCAGACAGGCACGGATCAGTCAAAATCCATTGACACGTCGAAGACCGGCAGCACGAACACCCAGACGAATACCACCCAGAACACTACCTCGAATACCAACATCACCGTCGAGCAGCAAACGCAGGTGCGTGAGGTAATCAAGGAATCTCATGTCAAGCCTATTCAGGTGTCGGAAGTCAAAACGGTGTCCGTAGGCGCCACCATTCCGCACTCTATAAGGCTCGAGGTACTTCCGCCGCGGATCGTCAAGATCGTGCCGCAATACAAGTCGTATCGGTACTTCGTCCTTGATGACGGCCGCATCGTAATTGTCGATCCCGACACGTTTACGATCGTATATGTTTTCACCGCCTGACAAGGCCTAACAGCACCGAGAGTCATCGCCACTTTCAGAAAAAGCGATGACTCTCTTGCCACGTTTCCGCGATAATACCAAGTTGAAGCAAAGTCATACGGGCTCGCCGCACTGGCTTCGGAACCAGTCAGCCCATCGCGAGTTCGGCTTTCCGAGAATGGGGAGCCGATGTGAAGACCGCCGAATATCAGCCTAGATCGTTTTTGCCACGGCGACGGATAGCAACCACAGTGACCCGGTCGCACGGGCGGTCAGCCTGATGCGGCAGCAATCCTCCCAAGATGTTCGCGAGAAAGAGAACTCCGGGCTCGGCAGGACCCTCGGCCGAGGTTTCATTTCCGGGGCGGCCAATGACGACCCGTCGGCGATAGGTACCTATGCCAGCGCAGGCGCTCGTTTCGGACCGGATATTCTCTGGACCGCGCCGGTCACCCTGCCGATGATGTTCACCATCGTTTATCTTTCCGCCAAGCTCGGCCAGGTATCGGGTAGAGGCCTGTTCCAGGTGATCCATGACTTCTATCTCCGCTGGCTGCTGTGGCTTGTTCTGACAGGTGTTGTCCTCGGCAATATGATAGAAGCCGCCGCGGATCTCGGCGGCATTGCCGCTTCGATCGGCATCTTCGCGCCATTGCCTACTCCCCTGCTCGTAACGATCACCGCTGGAGTGATTTTCGCTCTGCAGGTCTTCGGCTCCTATACGCTAATCCGCAACATCTTCCGCTGGCTCGCGCTGACGCTGGTCGCCTACGTGGCGGCGGCCGTTCTGGCAAGCCTGATCTGATGTCGAGGTTGAAAGGCACATTCATTCATATCGCTCGAATTCAACAAGGATTTCCTCTCCATACTCGTCGGCATCATCGGCACAACACTTTCCGCCTATCTCTATACCTGGCAGTCAAACGAGGAGGTCGAGGAGAAGATTGCGGACGGGCAGACGACCTTGAACGAGCGGAAGGGCACCAGCAACCGCGAACTGCGACGGTCCCGTCGCGACATCCTGATCGGCATGTCATTTCCAATATCATCATGTATTTCATCATTCTTTGCACCGGCGCAACGCTGCATGCCAATGGTCAAACCGATATAGAGACGGCAGCGCAGGCGGCGGAGGCGCTGAAGCCGATTGCCGGCGATGCGGCGGGTTATCTCTTTGCCGCCGGCGTGGTTTCCTTCGGCTTTCTCGCAGTGCCCGTCATGACAACAGGCGCCGCTTATGATCTCGCCCAATCGTTTGGTTGGAAAGGAAGTCTCCACGCGACCGCGCGTGAGGCGCCTATTTTCTACGTCATCATCGGCGCCGTCACGGCGGTCGCGGTCGCGATGAATTTTCTCGGTTTCAATCCGATGAAGGCGCTGGTGTGGTCAGGTATTGTCCAGGGCTTTTCGACGCCGCCGCTCCTGCTGCTCGTCGTGGTGATGACGAACAACCGGAAGATCATGGGCGACAAGGTCAATTCGCGCGGATTGAATATCATGGCCTACATAACGACAGCCGCGATCTTCTCAGCGAGCATCGGTCTCGTGGTGAGTTGGTTTCTCTGAAGCGAACCGCGCCCTCCCTCTCCCGGCCGATGCTCCGTTCGCCCTCTGCCGACCGCGCCCCGTGCCCAGCAGCCAGCATCGCGCGCCAGGAACATTCGAAACTTTGGGATGTTCGGGCCTCTGAACCCTGTTCGACAGCACCTGTTCGACAGCAATGGAAGGATAAACGGCGATGCCATCCTTGGAGCACGGAAAATACAGCGCATTGATCGTCTATATCGTGATGATTGCCATCGCCGCATGCATCCTGATTGCGGGCGCGATCACCTTTCGCGAGCGCCAGCCGGAGCGGCCGGGGCAGCCCTCACCGCATGCCCTCGACCAGTCGCAATAATATTCTGCGGCGCCTTTTGGTTGCCATCGCCCTTCCGCAAGTCGACCGCAGGGTCGCTTCCGTCAGCCACTATTGGATCCGCTGAGGATCGAAGGGATTTCGATGGCATAGTCCCGCTCGCCACACCCAAGCAGATAGACCTCGGGCTCGGGATTTTGAAGTATGGTGAAGCCCGCGCTTCGAAGCATCGCTTCCGCTGCCGCCTTGTTCGGAATGAACCAGTTTGTCGGGTCGCCCGCATAGCGGCTCTCGATGAAGAACAGCTTCGGATAATCGGGCCGGTCGAAGATACTGCGCTCGGAAAAATCGTAATCGTTCGCCAGTTCCGGAATTGTTTCTGCACCGCGCTGCATGCACTGAAAGAGCATGAGATCGCGGACGACGTGCTCACGAAGCAGGTCCAAAGCAAGAAGAGGATGGCGCAGGTGATAAAGGACACCCATGAAAATCACGAGATCGAATTTTTCCTTGAGCTGGGCGATGTCGTAGACCGACATCTGGCGAAGTTCGATATCGACGCCACTTTGGGCCGCCACGAACTCCGCCTGGCGGAGATAATGCGGATCGGTATCGATCGCGACCACACGGTCGGCGTTGCGCCGCTTCATTTCCAATGAGTAAAAGCCTGCATTGCAGCCGATATCGAGAACGCTCCAGCCTTTGAGATCTGCCGGCACCACGTCTTTGAAATGCCGCCACTTGAAACTCGGATAATCGCCAAGAAAATGGTCGGGCGCGGTCTCGATGCCTTCGATCCGAAGGTTGTGAAACCAGGGGCCGAGTTCCGCAATTCGTCGGCGCAAATCTCCGTGCTTTTCCGCCTCGATGGTCATCGTCACGCTCCGAGCGTTAATCCAGTCGAATCCTTGATCGCCATGCGCCGACGGTTTGCGCGCTGAACGACCGGCTTTTCGGCAAGCGTGTGGCTGAACCAGGCGATCGTATGCGCCAAGCCCTCGGCCAGGGCAACTTTCGGCTCCCAATGCAACAACTGCTTCGCCCGTGAAATGTCCGGACGCCGCCGCTGCGGATCGTCCTGGGGCAGCGGCCTGTGAACGATCGTCGAACGGGTCGGCACCATCGTCAGGACCATTTCCGCCAGTTCGGCAATGGTGAATTCGCCGGGATTGCCGAGATTGACCGGCAGGCCGGCATTCGGTTGGACATTCATCAGCCGTATCAGCCCGTCGACGAGATCGGAGACATAGCAGAAGGATCGGGTCTGCGCCCCGTCCCCATAGATCGTCAAAGGCTCGTTGCGCAGCGCTTGCACTATGAGATTGGAAACGATGCGTCCGTCATTGGGCTGCATGCGCGGACCGTAGGTATTGAAGATGCGGACGACGCGCGCATCCACCTGGCCCGTGCGAAGGCTATCGAAGCAGAGCGTCTCGGCCGCCCGCTTTCCTTCGTCGTAGCAGGCGCGGGGTCCGATGCAATTGACATGGCCCCAATAGTCTTCCCGCTGCGGATGCTCCTCCGGGTCGCCGTAAACCTCGCTCGTGGACGCCTGCAGAAACGACGCGCCGTGACGCGCTGCGAGCCGCAGCAGATTGCCGGTGCCGGTAACGCTCGTCATCATGGTGTGGATCGGGTCTGCCTGATAAAAAGGCGGAGATGCCGGGCAAGCCAGATTATAGATCTGGTCGATCGGTTGGCGAATATCCAGCTCATCGCAGATATCCTGCTTGATGAAGGTGAAATCCGGATGGTTCTGCAGCGCCAGTATATTGTCGGGCGAACCCGTCAGGAAGCTGTCGACACAGATTACCTTGTCGCCACTGGCAAGCAGCGCATCGCAAAGATGCGAGCCGACAAATCCCGCACCACCGGCAACGAGAATGTTTCTTTTGGTCCCATGCCGCATGCGATTTCTCCTTTGTACCGTTACGCGGAAATACCTTGGGCCGACCGATCGGCTCGCTGGCGGCTAATGACGAGCGCCGAGACCAATTGCCTTGCCCTGGCGCGACCCGTGTGGTGGTCATGCACAATCCGATAGGCGGCATCCGCCATTCGCTGCCGCTTTTCGGCTGGCAGGCAAATCAAGGCTTCGACGACCTCGGAAGCGTCACGAGCGATGATGATGGCTTCGTCTTTCGCAAACAGCTCATCCAGGCCTCTCCAAAAATCGCTGATAATCGGAGTGCGGCAGGCGGCGGCTTCGAAGAGGCGAACGCTCGGCGACCAGCCGGCTGCGGTCATCACGGCACGCGTCAAATTGAGCGTGAATCGCTGTCGGCTGTAGAAGGAGGGATGATCAGCCGGCGGAAGATGCTCGATACGGGCAACATTGGCGGGCCATTCGATATAATCCGGATATTGCGGGCCTGCAACGACGAAACGCATCATCGGCAGTTGACGTGCCGGCTCGATCAGCAATCTTTCGAGCATGGGCTGGCGGTCCGCACTATAGGTGCCGAGGTAACCGAGGTCCCATTCGAGGTCTTCGCGCGTATTTCTATAGCGCTCCGCATCGACGGAGCAATAAAGGGCTGTGCCCTGCGACACGCCGTAGCGCGTTTCAAGCCGGTCGATCACCTCTCCGCCGGAGAAAGAGAAGTAGATATCGAACAACGACATCTGGCGGAGCGCGACATATTCCTCATCGTTTCGATCGAGTTTTGCGAGCGTCACCGGCGTGTCGATGTCATAGAAACATAAAAGACGGGGGCGCAGAGCGGCGACGGCATCGATGACCGCAACGCCCTCCGGCACGTAGGAGCCGATGATGACGGCATCGGCCGACGTCAGGCGGCGCCGGTAGCGCGCAATGAGCTCGTCGACGGCATGATAATATGAAAGCTCGCAGAAATCCGGATCCGGCAGGTCGCGCTCCGCCGCATACCAGGGAACATCGCGTTCGAGGAAGAGGACTTTATGGCCCTCCTCCTGCAAACCTCTCAAAAGCGCGCGGAAGGTGGTGGCATGACCATTGCCCCACGAGGAAGACAGCGAAAGGCCGAGAACGACGATATCGAGAGGCCGGTTCATTCCGCCGCTTCCTTCCTGCCCGAATGCGACCGGAACAGGCGGTCCACTTCGACGGCGCGATGCTGATAGGTATGTTCACGAAGGACCCTTTGAAGCGCGCTCCTGCCGATGTCAGCCGCACGCTCGATTGTCAAACTGGCGAGGATGTCTTGGACATCCCGTCCATCCCGGGCGACCAGGATCTCCTCGTCCGGCTTCAGGAAATGATCGATGCCTTCCCAATGGTCCGTGATCAAACAAGCGCCGGCACCGGCGGCCTCGAAGACGCGGGTAGCAGGTGAAAAACCGTTCTGGGCCATGCTCTCGCGGGAAATGTTGAGGACGGCCTTCGGGGTCACATTGAAAGCATTGTGATCCCGCGTCGAGACGTGGCCGATATAGTTGACGTTCGGCGTCATCGGCTTGTCCTGCCATCCCGAGCCGCCAAGGAGGAAGCGAAGGTCGCTTGAGTTTGCGGCCGGTTGAAGAAAGAAGGTTTCGACCCGCGCTTCGCGATCGGGAAGCCGATTGCCGAGAAAGCCGAGATCCGCTTCGAAACGGCGATCGCTGGCAACGGGATGATGGGTTTCCGGATCGAGCGCATTGTAGATTGGTACACAGCTTGCCGCTCCGATCGCGCGATAGGCCGCGACAACGGGATCGCCGCCGCCATAGGTCAGAACTAGGTCGAGATCGGCAAGCGCTTTTCGCAGGGGATGTTCGGAGGATTCCTTCAGTTCGGCCAGCGTTGCCGGCGCGTCGACATCCCAGAATATCTTGAGCGCCTCGGGGCGGGTCGCCTTCATCACCTGCTGCAGGAGCAGGTCGTCCTCAAAGCCGACGCCGCTTGCCTTAACAACGATATCCGCAAGTGCTGCCTCGGCGGCGACGTTTTTCAGCGCTTCAACCGTGCCTTGATAGACCACCACATTGCACCACTCCGGCGGATCGATGTCACGATTTTGCTGCCGCTGATAGACATCCGGCTCGTAGAAGGTGATCTGATAGCCTCTTTGCGCAAGGGCGCGCAGCAGGCCCCGATAATATGTTGCCGCGCCGTTCCAATAGGCGGAGAGGAGGCTGGATCCATAGAAGGCGATCTTCATTCCGCCACCTCCCTCTGACCGAGCACGCCATGCCGCTCGAGGATGCCGAACAGTTCATCGACGCGATGACGGCAGGTATGGCGCGTGCGAATGGTCTCCAGTCCGCTAGCTGCGAGGTCCGACGCGAAGGATTGGTCGGAAAGAACCTCGCGCAGCAAGCGCGTCATCTCATTGCCATCCCTGGCAAAGAGGAAATCCTTGCCGGCCCGGAACAGGCCTTCGACGTCATTCCATGGCGCCGATATCAAAGGGATGCCGCAGGCGAGCGCCTCGAACATCCGGATGGTGGGTATGCCGGGCAATGCCTCGACATAAGGCCGCCTCGGAATATGCATGGTGACCCGATTTTCCGCGAAAGCGCGCGGCACCTCTGCATTGGCGATCCAGCCGCCATAATTTATGCCGGCTTTCTGAAGAGCTTCCAGTGCCAGCGCGGGATAGCGCACTCCGCGAACGGTCGTGACGGTATTCGGTCCAAGACGGCGGCTCGGATCGATCAAGAAAGATGCGATCTCAGCGCTGCGCTCGCCGTCACCCCAATTGCCGATCCAGATCAGATCGCCCTTCTTCTCGACATCGGGCACGGGCTTGAAGAGCGCATCGTCCGCAGCCTCATGCCAGGTGAAGACATTGCGCCCCCACCCGGCCCGCAGATAACGTTCTCTCAGCGTCTCGCCGAAGGTCAGGACAATGTCGTAGTCCTCGAGAGCGAGGGCTGCTATGTCTCCTCGCGCCGACACCGCCCGATGATGCGTATCGTGAAAGACGAGAGCGAACCTGCCGCCTTGCCGTCTCGCCTTGCCCAAGCGTGCAACCAGCGCCGGATCGGTCCATTCATGCACGACGACGACATCGGCCGCGCCGACCGCCGACTCGTGGTCGAAGCCGTCGTCATACGAAGTCGAATGCAGCCGCGGAAAGGCGCGGTGGAAAGCCACGATCGCGCCCTGCCCCTGGTCTCTCAACAGGTTGGCTCGGCTCCACGATCCCGCCGGTTCCAGCGCGACGGTATCATGGCCGCGCCTGATGAGATCGCGCATGACCCCACGCAGAAAATGTGCGTTGCCGTGATTCCAGTCGGACACGAGAGAATGAGTATAGAAAAGAAACTTCATAGTTTGCCCCTTTGCCGCAGGCCGCAGGATCGCTGCATGGCGCGCGAATAGACATTCAGAAGCGACAGGCATTGCGCTTCGACGGAAAAGTCGCGCGAGCGCCGCTGCGCGAGGCCGCCAAGGGCAGTTCGCATCGCGGCATCATCCATGAGCCTGTTGATCGCATCCGCAAATGATTGCGGATTATGCGGATCGGCAAAAAGCGCCGCGCCGTTCCAAATCTCGCGGTAGGTGGGAATATCGGCCAGGACCAGCGCGGCGCCGGCGCGTGCTCCTTCGAGGGCGGCAAGGCCGAATGGTTCATAAATGGAGGGAGAGACAACGATCGCGGCTTTTGCCATGAGCGCCATTATCTCCTGATGCGGCAGCTCGCCGAGGCAGGTCGCATTGCAGATGGCGATGTGCTGGCCGGCGGGTCCGTCGGGCGGCCCCGCCATTAGCACGCGGGCGCGACAGAGGCTCGCGGCTTGATCCAGAACGGCGCCGTTCTTGCCTTCGTCCCACCACCGGCCGGCAGCCAGAACGAACTCCTCTTTCGGCACCGGCATTGGTTCGAAACGGCAGGAATTGTAGACGATCTCGATATTGTCGATCGGCCCGTAGCTGCGGCGAAGAGCGTCCGCATGGCTGCGGCTCGGCGCCATGGCGGCATCGGCACGATCGAACCCAAGCCTGTTCCGGCGCTCCTGCCAGAGCCAACCGGCGGGAACATTGCAAGCCCTGACAGTCTCGAACCAGGTAACGACGCAGGAATGCGAGACTACGATCACCGGCAAATCGATATTCAGGCCTGCCGCCTGCGACGGCAAATTGAGATGGAGCAAGTCGATGGAATGCTCCGCCGCAAGCCCCGCCAGGAGATCGGGGATGACATCGAGCCGCTCTTCACTCTCCGTCGTCCAATCGAGCGGAACGTTAAGCCACGTCAAGGTTCCGGTCTCGCAGGCTTCCCGCGATCGCTCGGCGGATGGTGGCGGTCCGAGACCGGCAAAGACCGTCTGCACACCGCAATGTCTGAGGGCCCCGGCGAGATCCATCGCATAGCGCCAGACTCCACCGACGGCGTCGAGTGTCATCAGAACGTTGCGCGGCCGGCTGACTTGAGTTTGAAAAGAAGCCGGCAGCGAAAGGCGATCCTGGTTCACTCCGAGCGCGCCGTTCATGCCGTCACCCTCCTCGGCTGGCGAACCTGGGAAGCTGCAAAACGATTTTCGACCAGCCAATCATGCAGGTCGCGGATACCGTCGCGCCAGCTTATTTGAGGCACCCATCCGACGGCGCTTTGCAGCGCTCGCGTATCGGCGACGAAATAAAGCTGGTCGCCGGCTCGCCAGTCGCCCTTTGCCGTTTCGACAGCGCGGCCGGTCAATCGGTGGATCTCGTGCAGCGCCATGTTGATACTGATTGCGTTTTGCGGACCGCCACCGAGGTTGAAGGCCTTGCCCTTCAGGCTATCGATCGACCGCATGACGGCTCGGTAGGCCGCGACGGCATCGTTCACGTGCAGAATGTCGCGGACCTGTTTTCCGTCGCCATAGATCGAGATTCTTATGCCTTGCAATGCACAGGTGAGAAAATGGGCAACCCAGCCCTGGTCCTCGGTGCCGAACTGCCGTGGGCCATATATGCAGCTCATTCTAAGCGCCGCCGTCGGCATGCCGAAGGACTTGGCATAGTCCAACACATATTGATCGGCGACCCCTTTCGAGCAGCCATAGGGTGTGCAGAAATTCAGTTTCCGCCTTTCGTCGAAGCCATGCATACGCAGCATCTCGTCGGCCGGAACGTACCGGTCATCGAGGTCTTGCATGGAAATGTCCTCGATATCGCCATACACTTTGTTGGTGCTTGCAAAGACCAGCGGCGCATTGCGTCCCGCCTTGCGCACTGCCTCCAGGACGTTGATCGTTCCGCGCGCATTGGTTTCGAAATCATCGATCGGATGAACGAGGCTCGTCGTCACCGCTGTCTGAGCAGCAAGATGAAAGACCGCCTTCGCATCCGAAAAAACCGGCTCTATGGCGCTGAGGTCGCGGATATCAGCGAGCACCGGATGAACGCGCTCTCCGTGATTTGCCTTGAGCCACCGGAGGTTCGCGTCGACTCCGGGACGGCTGAGATTGTCGAGAATGACGACCTCCTCGCCATCCTTCAGATAGCTGTCGGCGAGATTGCTGCCGATGAAGCCGCTGCCTCCGACGACAACGATGGGCGCGCTTGCCGGTCTCATGACATAAGCCCTCGCTCTTGAAGGTGCTTCGTCATCTCGGCGTTCCGGTCAACCGCGCCGGTGGCGAGAACCCATTCGGCAAACGGGGCGAGCGAATTGTCGAGACGGTGCCGCGGTTCAAAGCCAAGCAGTTCCCGGGCCTTGGAAATATCGGCGAAACAATGCCGGATGTCGCCGGAACGGGCTTTGCCGGTGATGTCGGGTCTGATGTGGCCAAGGCCCATCGACTCCGCCAGCAGCATGGCCACCTGGGAAATTGTATAGGCCTGGCCGCTGCCGATATTGATGACATGACCGGGAGCCCGAGGCTGCTCCAGGGCAAGGCGGAAGGCACGCGCGACGTCGCGCACATGCACGAAATCCCGGCGCTGCTCGCCATCCTCGAAGATCATCGGCGGGTGGCCGTTGGCGAGGCGGGAGGCGAAATTCGCAAGGACGCCGGTATAGGGATTGGAGAGCGCCTGGCCGGCGCCGAAGACGTTGAAAAGCCGCAGTGCCACGGCTTCTACGCCGTAAGCCTCGCCGAAGATGAGGAACTGACGCTCCTGTGCGAATTTAGTGAGCGCGTATATCGATGCGAGATCGACCGGCTTTTCCTCATCGGTCGGAGCCGGAACAAGCGCCTCACCATCCGGACTCAGCGGATCCCATTGTCCTTGTCTGATGCGAGTGCCGTTGCGGCGTATGAAGCCGAAATGCTCTCCCGCGCGCGATGCATACATCCCCTCGCCGTAGACGCTCATAGAAGAGGCAACGACGGCACGCTTGATCGGAAGGCCGATCATCGCTTCAAGGAGAACCGCAGTGCCGAGATCGTTGCCGCCGACATAGCGAGCGATCTCGTACATGGACTGTCCGACGCCGACCTCGGCGGCGAGATGGACGACGCCATCGACATCCTGCAGCGCCTCCCGCACGGCGTGTTTGTCGCGCACATCACCACGGATAAGCTCTGCAGCGCTGGACAGATGAACTTCAGCGTCGCCATGCACCTGATCGATCAACGCATCGAGGACGCGGACCTCATATCCATTTTCGAGAAGTTCTTCCGTAACGTGACGGCCAATGAAGCCGCAACCACCGGTAACAAGAATACGTGACATCATTCACCTTGAGCTGTAGATTGGATCGCCTTTGATCGCCTCCGAACCATGAGCCCTAAGGAATGTTCCTCAAGCTATGACATCTTTGTCTCCTGTGACATCATCAATGATGCCGCCATGCAGTGCACCACAGCGGTGCCCTTCTTCATCAACAACTTCTTCAGGAACAAGCCTGTTCCAATAAAGTTAGGCGAGCTTCGAGGCGCTGCTGGCGTGGGGCGCTTGATCGGCGACACCTGCAGGAGGAAGCAATGAACCTACTCACACCGGTGGAAATAGGAACCATGAGGGCCGCCATCGTAACCGGAGCCGGACGGCTGCGCGTGGAAGACATACCCGTTCCGCAACCTGGTCCGGGGCAGCTCCGCGTCAAGCTCGAAGGTTGCGGGGTCTGCGCGTCCAATTTGACGCCATGGGCAGGTCCCGAATGGATGCGATTTCCGACAGAACCAGGAGGGCTCGGTCACGAAGGCTGGGGTGTGGTCGATGCCGTCGGAGAGAATGTTCAAAGCGTCGCCATCGGCGACCGCGTGGCGTCTCTCGGTCAGCACGCCTATGCCACCCATGATATTGCCGATGAAAATGCCGTCGTCCGTCTGCCCCCTGAATTCGACGGCGAACCCTTTCCTGGAGAACCGCTGGGCTGCGCCCTGAATATCTTCAAGCGCAGCGACATCGTTGCCGGGCAGACTGTCGCGATCGTCGGCATCGGCTTTCTCGGCGCCCTGCTGACGCAGCTCTGCGTGGCGGCCGGTGCGCACGTCATCGCCCTTTCCCGCCGGCCATTTTCGCTCGACCTCGCAAGGCGTTCGGGTGCGAGCGAGACGATTCCCCTGGATGATCACTGGCGGATCATCGAGCATGTTAAGCAGATCACCAATGGGCGCTTCTGCGACAGGGTCATCGAGGCTGTCGGCAAGCAATGGCCTCTCGATCTCGCCGCCGAACTGACCCGTGAACGTGGCCGCCTCATTGTCGCCGGCTACCACCAGGATGGGCCGAGGCAGATCAATATGCAATTGTGGAACTGGCGCGGTCTCGATGTCGTCAACGCGCATGAGCGCGATCCCGCCATCTATATCGAAGGCATTCGCGATGCTGTCACGGCGATCCGCGCTGGCCGCCTCGATCCATCGCCGCTTTATACTCACCGCTTCCCCTTGGAGCGCCTCGATGACGCTCTGAACATGACGCGAGACCGCCCCGATGGTTTTGTCAAAGCTTTGATTGTCTACCCATGAGCGAACTTGATCTCGACATTGGAGAGCACAGCGTCCTCCGTCCTCCCCGGATCGGTTTCCTGGGTGTGGGCTGGATCGGGCGGCACCGGATGAAAGCCGTTTTGGACACGGGGCTGGTCGAAGCGGCTGTTATCTGCGATCCGTCGCCGGACATGGCGGAGGCAGCGCGCGAACTCGCGCCCGGAGCGGCCGTCGTGGCCTCCTTCGAGGCGCTGTTGAAGGAGGACCTTGACGGCATCGTCATTGCGACCCCCAGCGCATTGCATGCGCAGCAATCAATCGAGGCCCTGAAGCGCGGCATTGCGGTTTTCTGCCAAAAGCCGCTGGGCCGCACGCGGCGGGAAGTCGACCGCGTCGTCGAAGCAGCTCGGGCAGCAGACAAGCTCCTGGGTGTCGATCTTTCCTACCGCCAAACAAAGGGCATGCGCAGCATCCGCGATCTCGTCCGCAGCGGCGAACTCGGCAATATCTTCGCGGTGGACATGGTGTTTCACAACGCCTACGGACCGGATAAGGCCTGGTTCTACGACAAGGCCCTCTCGGGCGGGGGATGTGTCATGGACCTCGGCATTCATCTGGCGGACCTTGCGCTCTGGGCGCTCGACTTTCCGGCCGTGACGAAGATGGAAAGCAGCCTCTTTCGGCAAGGCGCTCCGGTTCGGGCCGACAGCAACGAGGTCGAAGATTTCGCTGTCGCAACAGCCACCCTGTCGACCGGCACCGTCTTGCGGCTGACGTGCTCATGGCGGCTGAATGCGGGTTGCGATGCCATCATCAGCGCGGACTTCTATGGAAACGAGGGCGGCGCGACTATGCGCAACGTCAATGGATCGTTTTACGATTTCATCGCCGAGCGCCATCGCGGAACCCGGACGGGGGTGCTTGCGACGCCGCCGGATGAATGGGGCGGTCGCGCCGCCGCCGAATGGGCGACGCGCCTCGCCGCCGGCGAAACCTACGATCCCGAATGCGAGACGTTGATTGCTTCGGCAGCATTACTCGATGCCATCTACGATCGCTGAAATCCCTGTTTGCGCGTCTCGTGGACTACACCTGTTACCATTTGATGCGATAGTCGACCCGCACATCGCCTGCCGGCGTCAACGTCAGGGGATCGGTAAATGAAGCGGTGAAATTGAGATTGGGCGCGATCGCTTGGTTGAAGGCAAACGTGCTCGAGAAGGCGCTGGTCGTGTCCGTCAGCTCTCCGCTCGCCGAGATCGACGTTCCAGTCCAAGGAAAGATCATCTTTACCCCATGCGAGGCGGTGATGGAGGCCGGCGCGGTCTGCGTCGTCTCATAGCTGACGTTCAACGATCGCAACGTCTGGATATCGAGATCATTCGAGAGGCTCCAGTTTCGCGACCGACCAAGATACAACATTCCGCTGCCCGTCAGCGTGTTCAGCCGCACCGCAACTTCGCGCCTTGAACTGCTCGCAAAATTGCTGCGATCGTCCACCGCTCTTCCCCAAAGCGTGGCGAGTTCGGAACCGCTCAGGATCGTTCCGCCGGGTGCGCTACCAAGACCGATATCCGCACCCGCGCTCATTTCCCACGCCATGGGCAGCCGAAAGCCGATCGTCGTGTGATAGGTCTGGGGGGCAACCTTGACTGGCGACCAGATTACTAG
The DNA here is from genome assembly GCF_036528765.1 of Rhizobium sp. BR 362. NCBI lineage: Bacteria > Pseudomonadati > Pseudomonadota > Alphaproteobacteria > Hyphomicrobiales > Rhizobiaceae > Rhizobium > Rhizobium sp. BR 362. Next base: position 67,758 of record NZ_JARWGH010000017.1, read on the forward strand.
ATCGCCGGCATAAGCCTTATGCGAAAGCGGCACAGCACCTGCGAGGACCCCAAGAAAAATACCTGTTGAAACGAATCTCATCACAAAAGCCCAATTGCATTTGCACCGAGGCCAGCGCGCCAGAGCGCTGCATCGTCAGCCGAAGCCAATGCGAAAACGCATTTTGGCCTCAGATTGATTTGGTTGGTAAGAGCCAATCCAACGATGCGTTGCCTGTCATTTTGACAACCGCACCACTGTCACGAGGCAACGCGCTGCGCGCCTCAAAACAACTCTCGATGAGCAGAGTCCCATTCAAGGAACTGCTTGTAAACCCCTCGGACCGAAGTTTTTTGCTGCGATGCACATGTGCCGCACCTCTGCCCGTCGATCAGCCTCTGACGGGAACAACTCCGACCGGTTGAGGTTCGGAGCTACCAACCTATGGAGGACACCATGGCAGACAACGAAATCCGCGACGTCTTTATCGCCGGTCTCAGAAATGCACACGCGATGGAAAATCAGGCGCTCAGCATTATGAAGCCGCAACTGTCGCGCATCGAAAACTATCCGGAAGTGGCCGCGAAACTCGAACAGCACATTCGGGAAACCGAGGGCCAGATCACACGCCTTGAGGAAGTTCTCGACGGGCTGGACGAAGACCATTCGACATTGAAGGATATGGCTTTGTCGTTCACCGGTGCGATGGCGGCCATGGGCCACACGATGGCGGGGGATGAGATCCTGAAGAATTCCTTTGCCAACTTCGCATTCGAAAACTTTGAGATCGCCGCCTACAAATCCCTGTTGACCGTCGCCGACGCCGGCGGCTTTGCTGCCGCCACGACCGCCCTGCAGTCCAATCTTGCCGAAGAGCAGGCAATGGCAAAATGGCTCGACACCAATCTAGCCGCTGTCACCCAGAAATTCCTGCTGCTGCGGGAAGGTGGAGCGACCGCCAAGGTCTGACGGAACCGTCCTATGCGATCGATAGCGGACAATCTCGGGAAGGTCATTCGCAAAAAGGAACGGATGGCCCGATTGTCAGTTCTATGGGAGCGCCACAACTCAAGCTCCGCCGGATCGGTCGATAGAACCATGCGCATTCTGATTTGGCTGTGCATCGCCGCCGCAGTGGCTGTCGCCGCGATCTGGTTCTTGACAAAACCGACCGTACCTTTTGCTGCGAATGATCCGCGCCTTCAAGGCAACGGCGATCCGGCGCGGGGGCAGCTTATCTTTGCCGCCGGCGACTGCGCCTCCTGTCACGCCACTCCTGGCCAGCAGGACCGGCTAAGCTTGGGCGGCGGCATCGCGCTCCCATCCCCCTTCGGCACGTTCCGTGCACCTAATATCTCATCCGATCCCGTCGATGGCATAGGCGCCTGGAGCACGGTCGATCTCGCCAATGCCATGATCGGCGGCGTTTCTCCTCGCCATCAGCACTATTATCCCGTGTTTCCCTATACGAACTATACCGGCATGCGGATTGAGGACATCAAGGATCTAAGGGCCTATCTGAAAACATTGCCTCCGGTTTCCGGCCGTCCGCCCCCGCATGACCTGTCTCTTCTGTTCCGTGTACGCCGCATGTTGGGCTTGTGGAAGCTCCTGTTCTTCCGGGTAGGGCAGACGCAGGCGCCCCTCACTGCCGATCCCGTCCTCGCCCGCGGCGGCTATCTGGTCGAGACCGTTGGCCATTGTGCGGAATGCCATTCGTCACGCAATTTCTTCGGTGCCATCAAGGCCGAAACGCGGTTTGCCGGCGGCATCGACCCTGAGGGCACAGGCTTCGTTCCCAACATCACACCGAGCCGGATTGGACATTGGTCCGAAGCCGACATCGCGGAAGTGTTGAAGAGCGGCAACACACCGGATCACGGCCGCGTCGGCTCGTCCATGGCCGAGGTCGTCACCAACATGGCGATGCTGCCGCAGAGCGATCGCGAAGCTATCGCCCACTACATCAAGACGCTACCCGCCCGTCCGACGCCGCGCCCTTGAACAGATTAATGCGTGTAAAGATAGGCGGCGACATCGCGCGCCTCGGCCTCCGAAATCCCGGTTCTCGGCATGGCGGACCTGGGCGAGAAATCCTGCGGCGACACGATCCAATGCACGAGATTGTCGCCTGTGTTGTTGACCACGCCCGCGATATAGACCCGCTGTTGAAGACCCGACAAGGCGCCGCCCACTTGACCGTCCGCTCCGGGAATTCCGGGGATTTGATGGCATCCGGTGCAGCCGTATCGGCGGAAGATCGGCGGCGCGCGGGAGGGATCGCCGCCTCCGGCGAGCACGCGCGCAGCCTCTCGGCGCTCCTCCGAGTTCTTTGCCATGTTCGTGCCGATCAGAGCGCAGAGCAACGCGATGGCTGCTGCGCCCACCCAGGCATTGCGATATCTATGAAGGGCGGATGCGCTGAACATGCTCCACTCCCCGGCCGGCATTCGCGATCCACAGCGCAGCCATTGCGAGTGCCGCACCGGCATAAATCGTCCCGGCTGGAATCCACATAACCATGCCGGCGAGCTGCTGGTCCTCCAGCGGCGTGAGCCACCATGTTGCCGCAGCATGCGTCTGCTCGACATAAAGGACGCGCGGCGCAAGCGCCATAAGGGCGCCGAGAGCGCCGGTGTGTAGCATGGTCAGGAAAAGATGCCACGCCGCGACGCCGTGATTGCTGCGCCAGAAGATCGACCACCAGAACAGGACGGCAGTGGCGAAAAAGCTCAGGTGCTGCAGACGATGCAACGTGACATCGCTGACGGCGGCATCGAACAGGACCGGCGCGTGCCACGCCCATATAGCGACGGCATGCAGCAATGTGGCGTTAGTTCCTCCGCTCAGCCAGCGCCAGGTGCTCCGCACGGAGCTTCTTCTCATCGTCCTCCCCGTCGAGCGCCTCAATCGGTCCGGCAGGCCCCACAGGAATATGCCGGCGGGTCGCGCGATGACAATCATCGGGGCGGAGATCGCCATGATGATTTCATGCTCGATCATGTGAAACGTAAAAAGTTGCTCTCCGAGCCAGTGCAGCGGAGATATGAGTGCGCCGGCGAGCGTCAGCCAGCCCGCCCAGTAGCAGAGGGCGCGCTTCGCCACAACGGGCCGGCTCGTTCGGGCGCGTCGCCACAGTCTCCAGGAACCTCGGCCATAAAGAAGAGCAGCGATCGTCAAGGGCGTGACAATCCACGGATCGATCGTCCATTCCGAATGAAATAGATGTGCCTCTGCGCCGTGCGCAGCAGCCTGTTCGGCCGTCATCAGCAGAAATATGAAGGCGCCTAGTGTTCGCATGCGTTCAAGAGCCATGTGGCTCCCCCCTGCAGCAGGAGCGCGAAGGCAAAGACGAGCCCGACCAGGACGCTGAGATGGCGGATGAACAGTCCCGTTCGGGCCTCCTCCGGCGTGGAACCGGCCTGCGGCACCACTGCACTGGCGACTGCAAGCACGATAGCAACGGCAGATGTGAGAAGCGACCAATAGGTGCGACGGCTACAATCGACATAGGGCAGGATTTGGCCGAGCTGGGTGTTGATGGCCCATATAAGAGGGGCAAGGATCAATCCCCCATATTTTGTCGCCGCGGTCATCATAGGCGTGGTACCCAGTAAATGCATGCGTATAAGGGAATCCAAGCCACGACGACAAAGTTCCAGTACATCGCATTATCCTGCACATCGCCGAAGCGGCGCGGATTGTCGGCATGCCCCGTGAACATCAGACAGGTCAGAACTATCGTATCTATCAGGTCCGTGATGATGTGGGTCGTATGAAGACCCAACATGGTCCATATGATCGTGCCATAGGCATTGTCGTCCCAGCGCACGTGAAGGACTGTGAATTCGAAAGCGCGCAGGACCAGCGGTACCGCCCCGAGCACCGACATGACGATCAGCCCGATCCGCACCTTCAGCAGATCTCTTTGCCGCGCCCAGCGAGACAAAAAGATATTCGGCACGACACTTACCAACAATATAGCTGTCAGGGCCGTTCCGGGAACAAGCCCCGGCGCTGGCGCTTTGATAGGCCATTGCGGGGCGATGCTCATCAGGTAAAAATACACTGCGATCGCCAATGCGAAGCCCGAACCTTCGATGAGCATGAAGGCGCAGGTTCCCCACCAGGTCGGGCTCGCCGTACCCATGCCATGGGGCGGCAGCCTTGAAACATCGAGTACGACGCGCTCCTTCACGACTCATCCTCCGGCGTTTGTTTCGGCCAGAACCAACCCGTCAACGTGATGCCGATCGGGATCGATCCCCATACGACGGCCCATGGCGAGAAGATCGACCAGATCAGCATCACAGTGGTGGCAAGAGCCGCTAAGAGCGGCCAGATCGAATTTCGCGGCGATGACTCACTGGCTTCCGGTTGCGCCTCGACGACGCTGCTGACGATCAATTCTCGCCGGTCGGTGCGCAAGCCGGCCGCCACCGTGAGCTCATCCGGCTGCGCCCACAATGGATCGCGGGCGCCGACCACCGGAATGCGGCGGAAATTGAAGCATGGCGGCGGTGACGATGTCGCCCATTCGAGCGTCGAGGCGCCCCAGGGGTTCTCGCTTGCGATCTGGCCGGATCGAGCGCTGCGGAGGACATCGATGAAGAAGACCAGGAAGCCCAGCGAAAGGATAACGGCGCTCAGGCTGACGAACATATTTATGCCGGCCCAGGGCATTTCCGGCTGATAGGTGTAGATGCGCCGCGGCATGCCCTCGAGCCCTAGAATATGCATCGGAAAGAATGTCAGATTGAAGCCGATGAAGATCAGCCCGAACGCCCAGCGGCCAAGCGTCTCGCTCATCATCCGGCCGGTCATCTTGGGAAACCAGTAATAGATGGCGCCGAGCAAGGGAAAGACGGCGCCGCCGACCAGGACGTAGTGGAAATGCGCGACGACGAAATAGGTGTCGTGCACCTGGGTATCGAACGGCACCGACGCAACCATCACTCCCGTCAGGCCGCCAATGACAAAGGTCACCAGGAAGCCGAGGACGAACAGCATCGGCGTCTTGAATATGGGTTGCCCGCCCCACAGCGTCGCCAGCCAGCAAAATATCTGGACGCCGGCGGGAATGGCGATCGCCATGCTGGATGCGGTAAAGAAGCTTTCGCCGAGCCGCGGCAGCCCGACGACGAACATGTGATGAACCCAGAGGCCAAAAGCCAGTATCCCCGTGGCGATCAGCGCCATTACCAGCGGAAGATACCCGAATGCGGGCCGGCGCGAGAAGGTCGCGACGATCGTCGAGACCATGCCGACGGCCGGGAGGAAGATGATATAGACCTCGGGATGGCCGAAGAACCAGAACAGATGCTGCCACAGCAACACATCACCGCCCTCGGCCGGATTGTAGAACTGTGTTCCGATCAGGCGGTCCATGATCAGCGATGAGCTGGCGAGCATGATTGCCGGCATGGCCATGATGACGAGGAAAGCCGTGACGACCATCGACCAGACAAACAACGGAATGCGGTCCAGAGACATGCCGGGCGCACGCTGCTTGAAGACGGTAACGACAATTTCCACCGCAACAGCCAATGCCGAAACCTCGGTGAAGGTGATCATCTGCGCCCAAAGGTCGGCGCGTTTGCCGGCGCCATATTGCGGTCCGGACAGGGGCACATAAGCGAACCATCCGACATCGGGCGCGGTATCCAGGGCAAACGAGATCCATAACAGCAGGCCGCCCGCCAGAAAGATCCAATAGGAAAAGGCGTTCAAGCGCGGAAAGGCGATGTTGCGCGTGCCGACCATGAGCGGCACGAGATATACCGCCATGGCTTCCATGACGGGCACGGCAAACAGGAACATCATGTTCGCGCCATGCATCGTGAATATCTGGTTGTAGCGATCCGGACCGATGAAGCGCGCCTCCGGCCGCGCCAGTTGCAGCCGCATCGCGAGCGCCAGCAGACCGCCCATGGCGAGAAAGACGAAAGCGGTGGCGATGTAGCGGCGGCCGATGATCTTGTGATCGACGGTGGTGAAAGCTCCCCAGACGCCGGCTGGCGTCATCCAGGTCCGCGCCAGCCGCCGTTCGAGCTCGTCGTCCCCCAGCATCAAATCCGTCGGTTGCGTCGGTTTGCCGTCCTTCGTCATCGCAGGCTTTCCATATAGGCGGAAAGCTGCCGCAACTCGTCGCTGGAGAGCGGCACCATCGGCATGTTGTTTCCGGGTTTCAGCGTCTGGGGATCGGCGATCCATGCGGCAAGCGAACCGCGGGTATTGTCAAGCAGGCCGGCCGCAATCGTCTCGCGGCTGCCGACATGAGTCAAATCCGGCCCCGTCGACCCCGATGCCTCAGTGCCGCGTATGGTGTGACAGGCGGCGCAGGGCTTACGCATGAAGAGAGCCTTGCCAGCAATCGCTTCCGGGTCCCCCGGCGATGCACTGTTGGCCCGCTGTGCGGCAGCCCAGCGCTGGTAGTCGGCCATGTCCTCGGCAACGACGAACAGCGCCATGTGACTGTGCTGCAGCCCACAGAATTCCGCGCATTGACCGCGATAAACACCCGGACGGTCCGCGCGGATGGTTATGGTGTTCTGCCGGCCGGGAATGAGGTCGCGTTTGCCGGCGAGGCTCGGCACCCAGAAGGAATGAATGACATCGATACTTTCGAGCTGGATGCGAACATCCACGCCGACCGGAATGTGCATCTCATTGGCCGTCTGAAACGCCTTGGCCGGGTCGGCCTCGTTATAGAAGAATTGCCACCACCATTGCTGGCCGCGCACCTTGATCGTCAGATCGGCATCCTGAGCCGCGCTGAGACCACGGGTCGCATAGAAGCTCGCAATCGTCAGGCCGGCAATGATCAGCACGGTCGCTGCCACCGCCGCGGTCACGATCTTTCCCATTCGCCGCTCGCTCTCGGGGCTTGGATTTTGCCGCGGCGTTCTGGATCGCAGCAATGCCAGGACCAGAACGATCATGACCGCTGCCCAAACCACAGAGCAGACGATCACGATTCCGATGATGAGATGTTTGAGCTGAACGGCCGAAGCACCCTCGGCATTCAGAGCCGACTGTGCGCCATTGCATCCTGCAATCAGGATTGCGGACAGGGACAAGAAAACGGCAGCACCCGCTTTCAAGGCGACGGCCCCTGCTCGGGGTTCATCCCGACAGGGCCTTCTTCGAATAGGATTGCCGCCGGCGCGCGGTTCTCCGCCGGGCGCGTATGCGTGTCGTCATTGCGGCTTGGCGCGGTGGTTTTGGCCTTATATGCACCGATCGTCTGGACATAGCCCGCAAGCTGCCAGATCTCATCGATTGTCATCTTGTCGCGAAAAGCCGGCATTCCATGCGGGCGGCCATCGCGGATGGAGGCTGCGATCGACACCATCTCCGGGCCATAAAGCCACCAGCCATCGAGGAAGGAAGGACCGACCCCGCCGCGCCCGTCGCCGTGGCATGCCCCACAGCCGAACGAAGAATAGAGCCTCTTACCCTGGCTGAGATCATAAGCGGTTTTCTCGTAAGGCTTGCCGAGGGCGAAGTAGATTTCCGGGGGCGTGCCGCTGATACCGTTCGGCATCAGGCGGAGCTCGTCCAGGGCGGCCCCGACCGGGGGATCGGTTCGATATTGTCGCGCTTCGCGGGCACTGCCGACGAGGGCGGCCGCGCCAAGGGCCACCAGAAAGGCGCCGATTAGGAATGCGCGATCAAAGGCTTCTCTTCCTACCTCCCACGACATGTCGATGTTCCAACCTGTGCGGGCTTCAATGAGCGGTGGCTACGCCAGAGCGGACAAGACGCACCGGCAGCAGCTTGTAGGATGGCGTTTTTGCCTTGGTGTCATGATGATCCAATGGAAACAGGGGATTGGCTTCCGGATAATAGGCGCAGCAACATCCTTCCGGAAGGTCGTAGGCCGTGATTGTGAAGCCTGAAACCCGGCGCTCCGTATCCGGATCGATTGCCGTCACCAGATCGACGGCTTCACCGTTGCTGAAACCCAGGCGTGCAATGTCGGCCGTATTGACGAAAACAACGCGCCTCGTTCCTTCGACACCACGATAGCGGTCGCTGTAGCCATAGATCGTCGTGTTGAACTGATCGTTGGAACGCAAGGTGGTGAGATGAAGGACATCTGCGCTTTGTGCATCCACAGAAAACTCTGGAAACAGGCGGTCAGGGGTGATGAAATTGGCCTTGCCGTTGCGAGTGACCCACTTGCGCTCCCGTGCCGGCAGCGGCCTTGGAATGCCCCCGGGATGGAACATGCGCTTGTTGAAGTCCTTGAATGTCTCCGGATAGGTTTGCTCGATAGCGTCGCGGATCGTCGAATAGTCATCCACCCAGCGATCCCATGGCACGACCCCATTGGTGAGCGTCGCCTTTGCCAGGCCGGCGATGATTGCCGGCTCCGAAAGCAATTCCGGACTGGCGGGCTTGGCCCTTCCGCGCGAGCCGTGAAAATGCGCGACAGAGCTTTCCATCGACACAGCCTGTGGTCCGCTCGCCTGTTCGTCGATTTCAATGCGGCCAAGACATGGCAGGAGATAGGCGATTTGCCCGTGAATGACGTGGCTGCGATTGAGCTTAGTGGCGATCTGGACGGTCAGGCGCAGGTTTCGCCATGCATTCTCCATCGCAACGGTTTCGGGGATAGCCCGCAGGAAATTTCCGCCGAGGCTGACGAATGCCCGTGTCTCGCCCTTAAGGATCGCTTTGCATGTCTCGACCGTGGTGTGGCCGATCCATTCCGGGGGTTCGAATTGATAAAGCGTGGCTAGCTTGTCCAGCGGCACGAGACCCGGCTTTTCGGTGATCCCGACCGTGCGTTGGCCCTGAACATTCGAATGGCCGCGCACGGCGCAAATATTGGCTCCCGGCTTGCCAATGTTGCCGCGAAGAAGCGCAAGATTGACGACCATGTGGACATTCTGAACGCCCATGACATGCTGAGTAAGACCCATGCCGTAGACCATCAGAACCGCATTCGAGTTGGCATAGGTCGAAGCAGCCTGCTGCATCTGGGCCCGCGTCAGGCCGGAGACACGCTCCAGCTCGGCCCAATCGTATTTTCGTGCGGCCGCAGCGAATTCCTCGAAACCCGCGGTATGCTCACGGATGAAATCGTGATCGAGGACATGCTTTTTGTCGGCGGCCGCCATCGCTGCGGCAAAGGCAACCGTGCCGGCATCCGAAATATCGTCCGGGATCGCGTCCGCTCCCGCAACCTTGCTGATCCCCGATGCCTTCAGTGCATCGTCAGCCTCGATCAGCGCCTTGCACACGCCGAAAAGCGCTGCGATATCGCCACCATTCTTGACCTGGTAGTATTCCGACGAGATCGGCGTGTCCTTGCCGGTGAGCATCTGGCCCGGCAACTGAGGATTGACGAAATGCTGCAGCCCCGGCTCGTGAAGGGGGTTGAAGGTGACGACCTTGACGCCCCGGTTGACGGCGTCCTGCAGGTCGTGAAGCATTCTCGGCGAAGACGTGCCGACGTTCTGCGCAAGATAGAAGATGCAGTCGCAATTTTGGAAATCGGACAGAATGGCCGTGCCGATCGAAGCGCCAATGCTTTCCGGCAGTGCGACCGATGTGCTCTCGTGGCACATGTTCGACGAATCCGGCAGATTGTTGCTGCCGAATATGCGTGCGAACAACTGATACATATAGGCCGTTTCGAGTGATGCTCGGCCGGAGGTATAGAAGTCGACCTTCTCAGGAGCTACCGCCCTCAATTCGCGGCCGATTTCTTCGAAGGCGTTCTGCCAGTTGACAGGCACGTATTTGTCCGTTTCGGCATCCCAGCGCATGGGATGCGTCAGACGTCCCTGCTCTTCGAGATCATGATCAGGCCAGGTTTCGAGTTCGGTGAGCGTATGTGCGGCGAAGAAGGCGCGATCCGCCCGCCGATTTGTCACCTCCCAGCTAGTAGCCTTGGCGCCGTTTTCGCAAAATTCCAAAGGATGGGGCTTGGCAGGCTTGCCCCACGCGCAACTCACGCACATGTAACCATCGGGCTTGTTCTGATGCGCCAGGAGGGATGGGCCTGCGATCGGAATATGCTCCCGGAGCAGAATCTTACTCACCGATTTTGCGGAACCCCATCCACCTGCCGTGGTTTTGCGGGATGTATTCGCTGGTTCGTTTGTCGGTTGTGTAGCCATGATGAAGATCCTCGATTCCCACAAAGAACCAACAACAAGCTCTTCTGTTCCCTGTCGGTAGTGACAGCCGTCCTTAGCCGAGACCGTCGCTAAAGTTCGATGAGCGCGTAAGGCTTGCCGGTTGGTTTTTCGATATGGGCGGCGACATTGAAAACCGGTGCCCCGGCAGGAGTGCGGCCCTCATAACTGCCTCGATGCGCGTGTCCATGGACGACCGCATCGACCTTGAAACGGTCGATCGTCTCGGCAAGACGCGATGAGCCGAGGAAGGGAAAGATTTCCGGCGGTTCGCCGACGACCGTCTCGGTGATCGGCGCATAATGCAGAACGACCATGGAGCGGCTGGCGCGGACCTGACGCATGGCGTTTTCCAGCCGCATCGTTTCGTCGACGCTTTCGGCAACCATCGCCTTGATGGCAGGCTCTCCGAAGGAACTCAGCATGTAGCGGCCGAACCCTCCGGCAAACCCCTTTACACCGACGAAACCAACGTCTTCGATCTCCACGGCCCGGCCGTTTAAAAGCTTCACGCCAACATCGGTCAGAATGGCCGTCACTTCTTCGACGGCGCCGCTTTCATAATCATGATTGCCGAGCACCGCCACGACCGGCACCGTGCAGTTGCGCAGGTCGGCGGCGAGCAATTCAGCCTCTTTCGGCTTACCGAGGTCCGTCAGATCGCCGGCGATAACTAACACGTCGGCCACCGCACAGATGTCGGCGAAGAGCGCTTTGTAGGATTGTTCGCGATCTTCCTTGACATGAAGATCGGCAACGGCGGCAATTCTCAACTTACGTCGTTGATCATTGGCCATGCTTATTCTCCTCTTTGGTGCGCAATTCCCCGTCGCCGCTTACGTCGGCAAAGCCCCATTCCTCCACGTCAATTTCGAAGTCGATCCGCGAATACATCCGGCCGCGGCATATCTTCATCTGTGGCAGGGGCAGGTCGCGCTGTGCGCTCAGGCGGTCGAGCAGTTCATCCATCAGCCAATCCGGAATCTTGTCGCGCTCGGAGGGATAGATCCAGCGGAAGTTGAGAAGCTGGATCAGCAGCACTTCCCAGTGCACCTCCAAATATCCCAAGAGTTTGCGCCAATTGATCTTATCGTGCGCCTTCAGGATTACATGCGCGATATCGGCGCCATCATAGCGGTGCCGAAGCTGGACGAAGCATTTCGACCAAATCAGCTCCGTTGGTCCGACAATTCGGACGGAGCGGCCGCACATCTCGAGCTGCCGGGCATCCTCGAACCACTCATCGCCGACCGGCATCGTGCCGTTCGATGACGCAAAGATCACGTCGAAGAAGTGCCTGCCTTTCCAGATCTTCCCCAGCCAGCGTTCGTCCTCGACCTCCACTGCATAGCCCTTCTTCTGGAAATGCGCGAGGATGCGCGCATAGTCACCCGCCTTGCAGAAGACGTCGAAATCCTTGGTGGGACGGGAAATTCCGGTATAGGCGCTGACCGCGTAGGTGCCGGCGACGAGAAATGGGATCTGCGACTCCGCCAGATCGTTGACGGCAGCGGCGACAAACGGCTCCGCATCCGGATCGATCAATTGAGGCACAGCCTTCGCTTTCATCGGCAAGTTGCCTGTGCCGCCTCGATCCATATCCGTCGGAGCAATCATCTGATCACCGCTTCGCAGAAACATACAGGGATCAACACCGTCAGCAGACGGTTGTTCCATCATGCTCTCCACGGCCCGGATGACGATTTCAAATCATCGCCATCACAGGCCGTCGTGTGTCGGAGCACATGCTGCCGCGTCAGCTCTTGGACCTTGCGACGCGGTTGTTTTCCGCGGCAGAACTGGAAAGCGGGGCACGCTGGCGCTTCGCGCCCGCCTGATTGTTCGACAGAGCCGGGGGCGCCTCCGGTGTCCGCACGGCCTGCGTCGCCGATTCCGTTTCCTCGGTGTCTGAGGGTCTCGAATCCTGCTCGGCTTGCGTCTGGTATTGCTCTTGCTCGATCTCGCTATCGGCACGATGCCAATGGTCGATATCCTTGCCTTCCGGCCGTCCTTCCTGCTCCCAAATCTGGTAGGCACGAAGGCGGATTTTCTCGTCCCTTGAGTCTTGCATGTTCTTCTCCATCACTAGGTTCTTCCGGAAAATCAGTTCTTGGCAGAGCCTGGCTCGGCCATTCGGGCGTGTCGATGCGCCAGTATGCTGGCCGGCGTCACATTGGCGACGGCGGCTTGCAACTTGTTTTTCCAACCGCTGACCACATCTCCTTCGCCGTCGATCATCGCATCGAAGCCGATGCGCGCGACTTCGGCGGGATCGTCCTTTTTGGCCTGTCCGATCGCCGTATCCATAAGGCCAGCGCGCTTGAAGAATTCTGTTTCGGTGGCACCCGGCATCAGGCAGCTCACCGACACCCCGGTTCCCTTCAGCTCCTCGCGCAATGCAAACGAGAAGCTGTTGATGAAGGCTTTCGTGCCGTTATACACCGCCTGATAGGCGCCGGGCATGAAGCCGGCAATCGAACCCGTCAGCAGGATGCGGCCCTCGCCGCGGCTGCGCATCTGGCTCCCGATCTGCTGAATGAGGTAAAGAGTGCCTACAATGTTGGTATCGAGGACCTTCCTCGCCGCTGCGAAATCCTGATCGAGGAAATCCCCTCCGAGACCGCGTCCGACATTCGCCATGAGCAGGTCGACGGAGCGGCCCGACGCCGCTATGCGCTCGGTCAGCAGGTCGACGCCCGCCGTCGTCGACAGATCCGCTTCGACCGCTTCGACATTAACGCCGAATTCCATCAAACTGGCCGCCGCATCCCTGATGCGGCTCTCGTCGGCGGCGATGATCAGATCATAACCCTCTTGAGCGGAACACTTTGCCAACTCATATCCGATGCCGCTCGAAGCTCCCGTGACCACGGCAAGGCCTTTGCCAATCGCAGTTTTGGCCATCAATGCCTCCTTCAAGGTTTCAGGACGACTTTCACGCAGCCATCCTCTTTGTCGCGAAACATCTTGTAGAGATCCGGACCGTCTTCGAGTGTTCCCCGGTGGGTGATGACGAAGGACGGATCGATCTCGCCTTTCCGAATGCGTTCCATGAGCAGCGGCAGGTAGCGCTGCACGGGAGTCTGCGCCATCTTGAAGGTGAGACCGCGATTGATCGCGGAACCCATGGGTATCTTGTCGAGAAAACCGCCGTAGACGCCGACGATCGACACCGTGCCGAAATTGCGGCAGCAGTGGATTGCCTGGCGCAGCACATGCGGTCGATCGGTACCCATGAAGGTCGCGACCTTGATCCGATCCATCCGAGAATCCCAGCTTGCCGATGCATTCGCCTCGGTTCCCACGGCATCGATGCATGAGTCGGCGCCGCGGCCAGACGTCATCTCCATGATCCGGTCGTAAATATCCTCTTTCAGGAAATCGAGCGTCTCCGCGCCACCGGATTTGGCCAATGACAGACGCTCTGGAACGGTGTCGATCGCGATGACGCGTTCGGCGCCGAGGAGGAAAGCCGATCTGATAGCCATCTGCCCGACAGGGCCGCAGCCCCAGATGGCGATCGTGTCACCCGGCTGAATATTGCAAAACTCGGCCGCCATGTATCCGGTGGGAAAAATATCCGACAGGAACAGGACCTGTTCGTCGCTAAGATCCTCGGGAACTTTTACGGGACCGACATCGGCATAGGGTACGCGCAGATATTCGGCCTGCCCGCCGCTATAGCCGCCCAGCAAATGGGAATAACCGAAGAGACCGGCAGGCGAGTTCCCCCACAGCTTCGTCACCTTGCTGCGGTCGGGATTGCTGCGCTCGCAGCCGGAGAAAAAGCCGCGTTTGCAGAAGAAACACTCACCGCAGGAGATGGTAAAAGGAACGACGACCCGATCGCCAACCTTGAGCTTGCCGTTGTCCTTGCCGACTTCGACAACCTCGCCCATTGTTTCGTGGCCCATGATGTCGCCACTTTCCATGGAAGGCATGACACCGTCATAGAGATGGAGATCGGAGCCGCAAATCGCGCATGCCGTAACCTTGATGATCGCGTCGCGCCCATCCTGGATCTGCGGATCGGCAACGCTTTCGCAGCGGATATCGTGTTTGCCGTGCCATGTTAGCGCTCTCACAACAGTTCTCCCGATTGGCCGACGAGCGACCTAGAACCATCGCATCCGGCGAATGTTCCCACCTTCTTTGATTGCTGGAGTTTTTTCTTCACATGCCTTTGCGGCCGGCGCGTTCACTGCGACATTGCGTCATTCGGGATTAAATGCGAATCCTGACACGCTCTGACAAAAGCCTCGCGCGCAGCCTCGACGGTCACCTGATGCGAGACGGCGGCAAAGCATTTTTCCTTGGCCCGTGCATGGGACGCGCCTCTTTCGGACGGCCACTCGACACACAGGTAGTGGATCGCGTCTTCCGGACCGTGCACGAATGAGGCGAACCGATCGCCTGTTGTAACGCAAACCGGTGCGTTCCAGAGCACGTTGAATTTGACATCAATGATTTCGTTCATCTGCTCCTCCTTGGCTATCGGCGAGGCGAGGTTTGGCAGGCAAAATGGAGTGTGTGAGGGCGTTTTGCGCCAGTCGTTTCTGAGGATGGAGAGGTGGCTATTTCGGCGATATCAGCCGAAGTCCTCATCGAGCTGGGCGGCGAGCTGCTGGCGAGCGCGATTGATGCGACTCTTGACCGTGCCGATCGCACAGCCGAACTTTTCCGCCGCATCGTCGTAGGAGCGACCCTCGATGACTACATATTCCAGCACCGCACGATAGGGCTCCGGCAACAGGTTGCAGGCCCGTTCTAGTTCTTTCGCGCGGATCGTCCATTCTTGCGATGGCGCCTCCACCCCGAAGCCGGAGACGCATTTCTTGACGCCGGGGGACTCGCGCTTGGCTATGCGGAACTTCGTGCAGAACGTGTTGCGCATGATGGTGAAGAGCCAGGATTTTAGCCGTGTCCCCGGATCGAACTGTCCAAGATTGGCAAGCGCCTTTGTCAAGGTCTCCTGAACCAGGTCATCGGCGTCGGCAGAGTTCCTATGGAAGGTTCTTGCGAAGGCGCGAAGAGCCGGAATGAGATTCACGATTTCAGCCTGTAGGTCGGCGGATCGGGACATGTCGTGCACAACGCTCTCCTTCTAGCCGCGTCATTCGCGATTGACGCAACGTCGCACCGCCCCGCGAGTGCAAACGCCACGACCATCGTAATCGATATCCCTGCGGATGCCGATCGGATCATTCCACCAATATTGAGCGAGTTGCCGCGATTGCGCCTGAACTCCCTTCAGACTTTATCAAGCGCTCTCCGCATCCCCTAAGGAACGAACCCAGTTGCAGCTTGTTCCGTCCGGTTTCAGAAATTTCTTCGACATAACCTGAAGGCGAGAGAGGTGGACCGCGCGAGTGGCGACAGGGGCCAAGCAGGAAGGGACGAATTACACGCGATCCAGCTTCCGAACCGACATCCCGTGCTTAAGTTCCCGATCAGCTAAAATACACAGTCACCCCCGATATTTACCTTCGTTCATATCGGCAGGATCGTAGTTGAGATCCCAGTCTTTGTCCGGTTTCTTCTGGCCAGGCGGCCTCTTGTTCACCGTTGCGTCGTCCGACCCGGTAATCACCTTCGGCTTGGCGCTGGCGACGCCGTTGTTATCGCTCTTCTTGATGAGCCTGCGATATTGGCCTTTCGCATCCTTATGGATATCGGCCGCGTCTTTTCCGCCAGGATTGTCCGATTTCGACATGTCTCGTCTCCTATCGCTGAGGTTCGTTGTGACGAGGTGGGCGGCCGTTCAGCATCAAACATTCTATCCGCACCTCTTGAGCAAAGCGTTTCGCACCGATTGGTTCCGAGGCTTTTGAAGATTTCGAGGGCAGTCAGGATGATTGGAGCGATTGCGAGCACCCAAACAATCCGGCAATTGGGGAACATTTTCCGCCGCGAGGCGTTCCCTGCCGCTTCAAGGGCACGCCATTCGCGACGAGCGGATCATCGCCGCCGATTAAACTTCTGCCTGAAAATACCGCACTTAAGCTCTTGTTCCGGAGATAAAATAGGCCGGCTTGCCTAGTGTACTCCCCACGTCATGACGGCAGCCAGAAGGATTTGACCGATGGCTCTTATGCACGATGGCTCTTATGCACCATGCGAAGGATCGAGACTTCACGTCTTTTGTCGCAGTGGGTGCCGTTGCGGCGGAGCTCGCCATTATTTTCATCGGCGCAACTTTGCCGACGCCGCTTTATCCTCTCTATCGGACGGCATTTTCGTTTTCCGGCCTTGTCCTAACCCTGATTTATGCAGTCTATGTTTTCGGAAATCTGGTGGCGTTGCTGATCCTTGGCCGCCTGTCAGATCAGATCGGACGCAAAAGCATCACCCTGCCAGCGATTGCGTTCGGCATTGCAAGTACGATCCTCTTTGCCTTTGCGAGCAGCGTGACATGGCTCTTTGCTGCCCGGATCCTCAGCGGAATTGCCACCGGCCTTGCCGCAGGTGCGGCAACCGCATGGATTGCTGAACTATCGGCGGGCAAGAACAAGCTCCCCACCGCGAAAATAGCCTCTGCAGCCAATTTTGCCGGCCTGGCCGTGGCACCCCTTGCCTCCGGACTGCGGAGTTCGCCCCCTGGCCGCTCCGCCTATCCTATGTCCTATACCTCGTTCTCCTGGTCGGGATTGCTGGAGTCATTACCTTTGTGCCCGAAACCGTGGCAAATCCAAAACAGCGTCTGCGCGACATCTCGGTGAAGCCGAGACTCGGACTGCCGCAGGAGATCAGGTCGAAATTCGTGTCTCCGGCTCTAACCGGATTTGTCATATTCGCGTTGATCGGCTTTTACGCCGCCTTGATCCCGAGCCTGTTGTCGGAAAGCTTGCATCAGACCTCGCCTGCTGTATCCGGCGCTATGGTTTTCCAGCTATTTGCGGTGGCGGTCATTGCAGTCGGGGTAACCGGAAGGTTGGCTATCCGGGCGGCCATGCTGACCGCATTGTTGCTGCTGCCTGCCGGCACGTGGCTGCTCGTCACGGCACAATTGATGAAATCCTTGCCACTCCTGTTCGTCGCCACGACGCTCGGCGGCATTGCAGGGGCGCTGGGGTATCGCGGCAGCCTCGATCTGGTCAATGCGATCGCGCCTGCCAATCAGCGCAGTGAGGTTGTCTCAAGCTACCTTATCGCTGTCTACAGCGGGAACGCTCTTCCGGTTATCGGCATCGGATTGCTCTCCACTCTCACGAGTTCGATGTTCGCACACATCGCCTTCGCCGCAGTGATCACCGTTCTTGCCGTGATTGCGCTGGTGGCTGAAAAGAGGTCGTTAACCAGGGTCGAAACGCGCCAGGATCAATAGACCGGCGCTTTTTCCCCAATTCGATAGTAGCAATGGCCGCGTCCGCTCCGGCAGTGACGAATGGAACAAAGTCTGCCGCCGCTTGTTCGTTCTTCATGCGAGGGTGTGATGGCTAATCGCGATATCATCGTCATCGGCGGATCGGCGGGATCGTCGGATCCTCTAAGGACTATTCTAGCCGCCCTGCCCCGCAATTTCGAGGCAGCAGTGTTTGTAGTTGTCCATGTCCCCGCAAACAGCGCCGGCATATTCAGGTCAGTGGCTTCCGCGTCCAGCAATTTGCCCGTGAAGCAGGCCGGGGACGGCGATGTCATTCGGCCCGGCCAAATCTATATCGCTCCCCCCAACCACCATTTATTATTGACAAAGGAAAAGCTCGTCCTGGGAAATGGGCCTCGCGAAAATCTAGCTCGCCCCGCGATCGACTCGCTCTTCCGCTCGGCGGCTCTTTCCTGTGGTCCCAGAACGATCGGTGTCCTTCTCAGCGGCAAGATGAACGACGGCGCATCCGGCTTGGCAGTAATAAAGCAAGCCGGGGGCATCGCCGTTGTTCAAGCGCCGACGGATGCGATCGCGCCTGAGATGCCGATGTCGGCATTGGAAGCTACACCCGTCGATCTCAGCGCGACGTCCGTGGAGTTGGCACAGGCGATCCTTCGCTTCGCGTCGGAGCCACCGGGCCCGGCGCGGCCATTGCCGGCCAACATCAAGATTGAAGTAGAGATCGCGGCAGGCGGCCGCGCGGACACATCGAGCATCAAGGAACTAGCCGACCCTTCCCCGTTGACGTGCCCGGATTGCGGCGGGGTCTTGTCGGAGGTGCGGCATTCGCAACCGCTGCGATTTCGCTGCCAGATAGGACATGCCTATACCGCGAAGGCGTTGATTGCCAAGCAGCGCGATTTCGTGGAGGTCGCCATGCAGGTGGCCTTGCGAACCCTCGAAGAACGCGCCACTCTAGTCAGCCGCATGGCAAAGGAAGCGAGAGAGGCCAACCGCTTGAGCATGGCGCAAATGCATGAAGAGCGGGCCATGGAATACCGAAAGCACGCAGATGTCTTGCGCAAGGCCCTTCTTCAGGGCATGGAAGATGAGGCTCCTCACGAGAGCGGGTCAGAGGTCATTGACCTGGAAATGCGTACGGGAACGAAGCCGAAATCGTAATCGGCCGTCTCGGCGGCTTAAGAGCACGGAATGCCAGACGTGACAAAGAAATCTCGGGGTAAAAAGAGTGACGAGCTTTTGACGGAAGCCGAAGTTGAGACCGGGGAAGGATCTGGCTTGCGGTCACCGATCATAGTGGGGATCGGAGCTTCCGTGATGGAGACCGGCAGTCTCGAAGTGTTTTTCGAGCATATGCACTCTTCTCCCGGGGCGGCATTCGTCGTCCTGATGCAATATCGCGACGACTTCGATCTGGAATCATTCCAAGCCCGTCTGGCGACGGTCAGCGGCCGTACCGTACGGTCGGCTGCGAACGGCGAATCGATGGAGTCCGAGCGCATCTATATTGTTCCCGCCGGTATGACCGCCACCTTGAAAAACGATCGGCTGCTGACGCATCACACTCCCGACACATCCGGTGAACGCGGGACCATGGATAGCTTCCTGGTCTCGCTGGCCGAGCAGGAGCAAAAGCGAGCCATCGGGCTCGTCATGAGCGGCTGCGGCACGGACGGAACCCTTGGTATTATAGCCGTCAAGGAGCACGGCGGATTGGCGCTTGCCGAAAGCGGCCCGGAATCTGTGGATATTTCGAATCCGTCCTCACAACCGAAGAGTGCGGCTGCGGTGGCGGATTTGATATTGCCCGCCGAGGAATTGGCAATCCGTATCAAGGCGCAGATCCGCAGCCTTCAACGCCAGACGCTGGCGCAGGATTTTGACGAACTGGTCGTCCAAGCCGGCCCGCAATTGACCCGGATTGCCGCCGTACTTCGCAACCGGACAGGTCACGATTTTCACGGCTACAAACCCAATACGTTCTTGAGGCGCGTGCAACGCCGCATTCAGGTAACGCAGACCGATACGATCGAAAATTATCTGGAATACTTGCGTACCGACGCCGACGAGGCGAACAGCCTGTTCAACGACCTGTTGATCGGCGTGACGCATTTCTTCCGGGATACGAAGGAGTTCGAATATCTCGAACGGGAAATCATCCCCAAACTCTTCGAAGGCAAGGGAGCGGGCGATCACATCCGTGTCTGGGTGCTTGGCTGTGCCACGGGTGAAGAAGCCTATTCGATCGCCATTCTGTTGCGCGAACAGATGGCGAGACTCGACATCGTGCCGCATATCCAGATATTTGCGACCGACATCGACAACCGCGCGCTGGCGCAGGCGCGTGTCGGACGCTATGCGGCCTCCGCCATCAAGGACGTTACCCCAGAGCGATTGGCCCGTTGGTTCGTCAAAGAGGGCGAAACCTATTCCGTGGTCAAGGAATTGCGGGAATTGTGCTTGTTTTCGCAGCACAATCTCATCAAGGACGCACCCTTCTCAAGGCTCGACATGGTTTCGTGCCGCAACCTTCTGATCTATCTCGGGGCCGAACTTCAGAACAGAGTCATTCCGCTTTTCCATTTCGCCCTGCGGCCGGGCGGCTACCTGTTCCTTGGAAATTCCGAGAATGTCAGCCGTCATGGGAAGCTTTTTACGCCGGTGGATCGCCGCTTCCGAATATTCCGTCAGATCGAAACCATGACGCGTCTGCTGCCGGATTTCCCGTTGTCGGCGGCAACCGAGCGCAACGGATCGCCCTATATGCCGTCCGGGGTCCGCCCCGCCGTCAACAATGTATCCGTGCTGACGAAGCAGGCCGAGCGGATCATGGAGCGTTATGCGCCCGCCTACATGATCGTCGATGAAAACCACGACGTGCTGCATTTTTCCGGGCGCACCGGCAAGTTCATCGATCCGCCTTCGGGCCATGCCAGCCTCAATGTCTTCAGCTTAATCCATCGCGATCTGCGTATAGATCTCCGCGCAGCGCTCCATAAGGCAGAGACGGAAAAGGCAACCGTCAAGGTCGGCGGTTTGAAGGTGGGTCAAAACGGCAGCGCCCTGGTGGTCACCATGTCGATCGAACCGATCGACCCCGCCCCCGGGCAGCCGAGGCGTTTCATGGTGATCCTTCAGGACGGTCAAGTAGTCGGTGAGGACGATGCCGGCAGCGTCATTCCATCCGCCGGTCAGGAAGAACATGTGCGGCGTTTGGAAGACGAGCTTCGCCAGGCGCGCGACCGGTTGCAAGCAACAGTCGAAGAGCTGGAAAGCACCAACGAAGAATTGAAGGCTTCGAACGAGGAATATCAATCCGTCAACGAAGAGCTTCAATCGTCGAACGAAGAACTCGAGACGTCCAAGGAGGAGCTCCAATCCCTCAACGAAGAGCTTCAGACCGTCAATGGCGAACTGGCCCATCGCGTGGAAGAGCTGGCACGCGCCAATTCCGATCTGAGAAATCTGCTCGACAGCACTCAGATTGCCGCCGTCTTCCTCGACAATGACCTGCGCATCAAAAGCTTCACGCCCGCGATCACCGACATATTCCATCTCATCGACACCGATCTCGGCAGGCCGATCCATCACATAGCCACCAGAATCGCCTATGACGATCTCGAGCAAGACGTCCGACGCGTTATCCGGACGCTGAGCAGCATCGAGCGGGAAACGAAAAACCCGCAGAGCGGATCGCAATATCTTATCCGCGTGCTTCCCTATCGCAGCGTCGATAATGTGATCGAGGGCGCCGTTTTGACCTTCCTGGACGTGACGGCCCTTGTCAGGGCAGAGGAGCGCCTGCGGGATCGCGAGGCACTTCTGCGCTCCGTCGTCGAAGGCATCCCGCAACTCGTCTGGCGCGCCGCGGCGGAGGGGAATTGGACCTGGAGCAGCCCGCAATGGACGGCTTTCACCGGCCAGACCGAAGCGGCATCGCGCGGCAGAGGCTGGCTTGAACCCATACATCCCGATGACCGCAAGAAGGTCATGGAAGCCTGGAGGGAAGCCGAAAGCACCGGATTGCTCGAGTTGGAGCATCGCCTCTTCAATGCCGAAAGGAATGCATACAGGACAGTGCATCTTCGGGCTCGGCCAGTAAAGAACGATGCCGGCAAGGTGCTCGAATGGTTCGGCACGGCGACCGATGTGCACGAAATGCAGCTTCTTCAAGAGCATCAGCAGATTTTGCTGCATGAGCTCCAGCACCGAGTGCGCAACACGCTCGCGATCATCCGTTCGATCGCCGCCCATACCGCGGAAACGAGTGAGACGGTGGAAGATTACGCCCATCATCTGGAAGGCCGTATCAATGCAATGGCGAGAACGCAGACTTTGTTGACCAGCGCGCCGGATGCCGCAATGGACCTCAAAGGGCTGATCGAAAGCGAAATATCCGCGCAGACCGGCGGGGATGAAAATCCGGTCACGATCACGGGTCCGAACGCGGCCCTGTTCGGGAAAGCCGCGGAGAGCATGAGCCTCGCGATCCATGAACTGACCAGCAATGCCGTGAAATATGGGGCATTGTCGCGAGACGGTGGAAAGTTGAACATATCCTTCCATAATCACGGTGAGGGCAACAAGCGCTCTTTGAAGCTGGTCTGGCAAGAGACAGGGCTGATAGGAGTGCCGGAGAAGCCGGCCCGGCGCGGATTTGGGTCCGAGCTGATTGAGAACGTAGTACCCTATCAGTTCGGCGGCAGCGGACGGCTTGAATTTACGCCTGAAGGATTGATCTGCACCATCGAACTGCCTCTTTCCGAGAAGATCAAACTGCATGAGGCGAGCCATTGAAATGTAAACCCGCCACTGAGCCTATGTCCGAAGACCTTTGCGCCCCCACAATTCAACAACAATCGGTCTGACGAGATGAGCCAGAGCTACAGCCAGTTCTTTTCCGGCCGACGGGTTTTGATCGTGGAAGATGAGTATCTACTCGCAAACGAGGCGCGCCGACAATTGCTGAAGCTTGGGGCTATAGTCGTCGGGCCAACCGCAAGGGTCGAGCAGGCTCTCGAATTGATCCAGGATCAAGGTGTCGATGCGGCGATCCTCGATGTCCACCTCGACGGCGAAATGGTGTTTCCCGTCGCCGAGAGGCTAGATGAACTGAATATTCCTTATGTCTTTGCCACCGGTTATGATCCGTCGATCATTCCCGCGCATTTCACCGGCTTTGTTCTTTGCGAAAAGCCGATCGAGATCGAGCATATCGCGCGAGCCCTTTTTGGTCCACGGCGGCAGGATTCTTGACGAACATCGTGAGCAGGCATTCCGAGGAAAGGCGAAACGCAAAAGGTGGGGAGGTTCTGAAAAGCTGAACCGCTTTACGCATGCCCGCGCTTGACACAGTGGTCATGCGCCAGAGCAGAGATTTCCATCGTCACGCGTTCGATATCGAGCGGCTTCGAATAGACCTCGATACCTGTGAATCGTTCGCCAAAAACAGATTGTTCATATCCGGTGGTAAATACGAACGGTATTCCCCGCTTTGACAGCGCCTCGGCCACGGGAAAAACCATCTCCCCATTGACACTGACATCGAGAATGGCGCAATCGATCCCATCCGTCTCAGCAATAAGAGATAAAGCTTGAGCGATGGTAGGCGCTGGCCCGAGGACAATAAGGTCATGATCGCCGAGTGACTCGGCCAGATCGAAGGCGAGCAGATACTCATCTTCCACTACCAAAACCACTGGCTGCTCCGAGTGCTCTTTACGCATGATATCCGGACGTCCTAGATCAATTTGCCGGTGGCCTTGGACCGTGCCTGACGCGCCAACTTTTTGAGGTGCCGTTCCTCGTCGAGTTCAACTTCGATGATATGCAGGTGACCTCTCATCAGATTCAGGGTGATGTTGAAGGTGTCCAGCAATTCCACAGCCTGTTCGCTGGGATGACCGCCCACCTGCAACCTGCCAATAAGCGCTTCTTGCCTCAGAACGCGTTTTTCACCATCGCGCACATGGCCGACTGCCATTGCAAGTTCCTCGCGTCTGCGCATGGTTTCCTCCTGAAGGAGATTTCCTGCGCATCATGAACCCAGTTATGGCTCAAATCCAGCCGCTTCCATTGCGTGAACGGCAGATACGCAATTTCTTTGGCTTTCTGGCGCAGATTACTCATTCTCTGAAGCTCATGCGGTCTCCTTGGCGGAGATTGCCTTCATTCCTCGCGGATCTTTACTCCGAAATCTCGAATTTTCGACGAAAACTGTCGTACATCGTCGCAAACATCCACCACTCGAGCGAAATGCGTTCGGGAAACTGATCCAGGCTTGCGAGCGTCGCCGCCACCGTCTCTTGCACGAGATCCTCCGCATCGGTCGGATTCCTGCAGATCGCTTCCGCCAATGACCGCATCGCCGGCATAAGCCCCTCGATTTCAGCTCGTAATCGATGGTGTCGGGAAATATCCGTCACGATTTCTCTTTCACTAACTCATACGATTGTTCCGTCTATCTCCATCGGAAGGCATCCAAGCGCTCCGATATTTTTTAACGGGTATGATCCTCGGCTTGTTCCTGCTTGGCGTCAGAAATCTGGAGATCGACTGTCTTCTTAGACCTGGACTAGTACTCTGCCGATCTTCTTCGAAGGCCATGGAGTTTAAGGTCGCAATGCCCGGAGATGCTCGGGCGTCACGGCTTGGAACTTACCTACCCTCACTTGATTATATTGGAGATATCGAGCCCGGGAGGCATCCGTGAGGAGTCTGTTGTGAAAGTTTTCATCATGGCCCTACTGCTCGTGAGCATGACCTCCTGCTCGGACGGACAGCAGCAGATCAAACGCCAAATTCAGGCGGTGCTCTCCTGGAGCGCAACGGCAGACATGGCCTTGGACGCACGGGCCAAAATGCTGGTAACAGACAGCTTTACCGCACTCACCATGGAGCGATGCGGCAAGGAGATCGCGAGTCTGTCGAAGGAACTTCCGACATCTCCCCAGAATCTAGTGGGCCGTCTCACCACAACCATCGGTGCCGCGCATGACGATATCGTCAGTGGCCGAACGGGTATGGTTTCGCAGCATCTGCAGGATTTGCGGGGGCTCGAAGCCGAGTTGAAAGCCAGCTCCGGAGCGGCACAATGAAAAAATTGCTGCAGATATCGCTTGGCGTCGTCACCAGCATCGGCGGCTTTCTTGAAACGGGGAATATTGCAACGGCGAGTCAGGCCGGGGCGGCCTATCAATTCACCCCTCTCTGGGCCATCGTGCTCGGCACCGTCTGCGTGACTTTTCTGGTTGAAATGTCGGGGCGCTTCGCCATTGCGAGCCATTACACGATCGCCGACGGAATTCGAGCCAGGTTCGGTGCCAACATCTTTCTTCTGACGGTAGCCATCGCATTCCTCGTCAACCTTCTCGTTCTTGCGGCGGAGATCGGCGGCGTATCGCTTGCGCTGCAGTTTCTGACCGGCGTGAAATTTCAATGGTGGTCACTGCCGGTGACATTTGTTGTCTGGCTCTTGCTCTGGCGAGGCACGTTCGGCCTGATCGAGAACGGCATATCGTCTTTGGGGCTGATCGCGCTCTCTTTCGTCTTTGCGGTCTTCGTCATGGGTCCGCCATGGGAGCAAGTCGCAAAAGGCCTGGTGCCGACACTGCCCAGCGAAGACCCACTGCACTACAGCTTCATCGTCGTCGGAATATTGGGTGCCCTCATTTCCCCCTATCTATTCTATTTCTATTCGTCTGGTGCCATCGAGGACAAATGGGACAAGAGCTACTTCGGCGCCAACCGCGCCATCGCAATCCTTGGCATGAGTTTCGGCGCGATCATCACCGCCGCCATCATGGTGCTGGCTGCAATGATCTATCCTGTAAGGGGGATCGAAGACATCGAAGGATATGAGCAAATTGCCATGATCCTCATCCCCGCCTTCGGAAAATGGGGGTTTTATCTCTTTGCAACGTCACTCGGGATCACCTGCTTGGGCGCAATCCTCGAGGTGGGTCTAGCGCAGGCCTATCTGGTTGCGCAGGGCTTCGGGTGGAATTGGTCGGAAAACACAAAACCGAGAAATAATCCCGCCTTCTGCCTTGTCTATACGGTTTCGCTTCTGATCGCCACGATCCCGATAGCCCTCGGCATCGATCCACTCAAACTCACCATCTTTTCGATGGCGATCACCGCCATCAGCCTGCCGTTTGGCGTCGTTCCTTTCCTCATCCTGATGAACGATCCGGCCTATGTGGGAGAGCACCGAAATGGATGGATCGGCAATGCCGCCGTGATCTTTATCGTCGCCATGGCGTTCGTACTTTCGATTGTAACCACACCCCTGGAAATCTTCGGAGGCTGACATGCATCTTGTCCATGATGTTCTGGATAAGCAGGTCGTCGATCGCCGGCAGGCTCGTATCGGAAAAGTCGACGGGATCGTACTCACGGCCGAGAATGGCGGTCAGCTCAAGGTCGCCTTCATCGAAATAGGCAGCTCGACGCTGGTACGAAGACTGAGCCGGCGCCTCCATGGCTGGATACTCCGCTTTTCCCAGCGAAGGGGCCGGCCTGACAGTTGGCGTCCTTATCGGATCCCATGGTCGAAAATCACGGATGTCGGCCTCAATATCGAAGCCGATATCGACGACAGCGAGACACCATTCGGACAGACGCAGGAATGGTTGAGGCAACATGTCCTCCGCTACATTCCGGGAGGTCTGTCGTGACGGAGATTCACCTGGAACTCCTGCTTGGAGCGCAGGTTTACGATATCAACGATCAGCCGATCGGGCGCTTGGAAGAGATCCAAGCGGAAGCTGCCGACGAAGATTACGTCGTGGTCGAATATCATCTCGGCGCGCTTGGCTTGCTCGAAAGGCTATCGGCAACGACGATCGGTCACGCCATTCTGCGGCCTTTCGGCTTCAAGGACCAGCCAAGCGGTCACATCGTGCCATGGGACAAGCTCGATTTGACGGATCTCGACCATTTGAAACTCCGCTGCAGCGTCGCCGAGCTTGACGCGAGAGCTCGATGAGCGCGCGCATCGCCGCCGGTACTGGCAGCCGCTGTTTGAACCTTTTCCTTACCAAAGATACCGTCTCGTAGAGCGGTGGTTTGACCATTGCCACATCGCAAGGGCGCAGGTCAGTCCAACGAGCGCCAAGCCCGCTACGGCCAGCGCCGGGGCCATGGTAGCGTTCGAAGAGCGCAAGCCACCGTCGATGCCACCCGGAACTGACGGCGGCCGGTAAAGGTTGCCGTTGCTCATTTGGACGCGAGGGGCTCGTTCAAAATAGGCTCTCATCAACCGCCCCGCCATCCGGGTTGAGAAATTTGGAGCGATAAGATGAGCCAATCTGGCGGCATTGGTCATCACACCGACGGTTGTTGTCGGCCGCGGCCATCTTGCGATATTGACGATGGTACGGGCAACGCGTCTTGCGTCGATAATAGGTGGCGGCGCAGTCAGCTTTCGGCCAACGTAATTTGCCCCGTGGCCAATGCCGGGCGTATCAACGAAAGATGGATAGATGTCGCAGATGTGGATGCCGGGATAGTCGGCGAGTTCCGCCCGCAGCGACTCCGAAAATCCGCGTAACCCGAATTTGCTGGCGCTGTAAGCGGCGGCGAACGGGGCCGCAACGAAGCCGCCGATCGAGATGACGTTGATGAAAACGCCCTCGCCCTGTTCAAGGAACATCGGAAGCACCGCGTGGGCATCGTTCAAATGACCTATCAAATTGGCACGGATAGTCTGCTCATGGGCCTCCACGGGTGTCTCATGAAAGCGACCAACAGCACCGACACCGACATTGCTGACCCAAACATCGATGCTGCCGAAGCTCATCGCCTTTGCAGCCAGATTTTTGACAGCGGCAGCATCGGTGACATCGGTGGGCGCAACCAGAACATCGCAGCCCTTATCTCGGCAGCTCTTTGCCACCGCTTGCAGGGCGCTTGCATCGCGTGCGGCAAGAACGAGCCTGGCTCCCTTTGCTGCAAATGCCTCCGCTGTCGCCTCGCCAATCCCGCTTGAAGCGCCGGTAATGACAACGACAGCGCCGCGTAGTTGTCCTGGCACGTTACGCATCATGAAAACCTCCCCGCATCTGAATTCCAGTAACCACAGGTTCTCTGAAATGTTCCCAACGACGGAGGGGGGCCACAGCCGCGCCGGGAACTTCCAGCGCTCTCCACGGTTTAGCCGGATGATCTTCAATTTTGAGGACACTGCGATGCGCGCAGCGGCAGGGATGCCGGGTCTCACCATTCCGACGACCGCCCGGCTCATCTTCGCCATGAAGCCTGCACTGCCATGTTGCAGGGGAATAACCGACGAGGTGCCAATGTCATCAACAACCCCCCTGGATCGTGCCATCGAAATTGCGACCAAAGCGCATGCCGGCCAGACCGATAAGCTTGGCAATCCTTATGTGCAGCATTGTCGTCGCGTGGCTTTTGCGGTTTCGGGCCAGGACAAGAAGATCGTGGCCTATCTGCATGACGTCGTAGAAAAAGGCCCCGGCTGGACCATCGGCCGCCTCGGGGAGGAAGGTTTTTCTCCGGCCGTCCTCGCAGCCGTCGATGCCCTCACCAAACGCCCGGACGAGGAGGAGGATGCCTTTGTTCGCCGCGCAATCGCAAATCCCCTCGCAAGGCCGGTGAAGAAGGCCGATCTCGAAGACAATCTGTGGCAGCAACAGCAGCTTGGCGGTGATACCGACAAGTACCGGCACGGCCTCGAAATCATTCGGGAACAAGGTCATCGCGGAAGATGACGTTGAGCGATTCTGAAAGGATGAGCATGTCAGCGGCTATTCGTCTTTTTGCATTCGGGACGCTGAAAAGGGGATGTTCCTTGCATGAGCGGGGACTGGCCCGTGCGCAATACCGCGGCCTCTTCAAAACGCGCAGGCCCTACCCCATGCTGATTGCCGGTCGCTGGTTTGCACCCATGATGTTCGACGAGCCAGGAAACGGTATGATCGTCAGAGGAGAGCTTTATGACGTCGACGATCAGACCCTGCGGCATCTCGATCTCATGGAATTGATCGGCAAGCCCGGACATTTTCGCGGATTGATCGAACTGGAGCCGGTGGCCGGCGGTGATTCCTGCATTGCATTCGCCTATTTCAAGTCGCGAAGCTTAGCAAAGCGCATCCATTCGGACTATCTTTCCACATACGACGATCGCCGCTTCGTTCCACCGGAACAACGCATCGAAAGATCGCAGGATCAGAGCCGCGGGACATATTCCAAAGATGCAAGGCTGCGGTGACTGCCGACCTATTCATTAGTCCCTGAGCAACGGATTCGGAATTCGCTGCGCCCGACACGGTCCCCGGAACATTTGTCACCGGACACGGTTTAGGTCAGCGATCTCAGCATTTGCCGGGGATCGAACGGCGCATAATGCGAGCAGCATCCTTTCGACCCTCGGGGGGTCCGGGAGAGCTGGCATCGGACGCCGGCTCGGCGGCATGTCGCCCAACGTCGGATGCCCGAACGTGATTGATCTCTGGTATAAGAATTGTGTCATCTACAGCCTCAATGTCGGCACCTTCATGGACAGTGACGGCGACGGAATTGGCGATTTCAAAGGTCTGACCGATCAGCTCGATTATATCGCACGGCTCGGTGTCACCTGCCTGTGGTTGCTACCATTTTATCCCAGTCCCGGGATGGACTACGGCTACGATGTTACCGATTATTATAACATTGCCCCTGAGCTCGGAACGCTTGGCGATTTTGTGGAATTCAGCCATCAGGCGCGGTTGCGGGGCCTGAAGCTCATCGTCGATCTGCCGATCAATCATACGTCCGAGCAGCACCCCTGGTTTCAAGAGGCGCGCTCCGACCCTCGCTCGCCTTTCCGCGACTACTACAACTGGTCCAAGACCAAGCCGGCAAACGTCAACCATGGCATGGCCTTTCCCGGCCACCAATCAAGCGTATGGACCTACGATCCGCTGGCCAGGGCCTGGTACTATCATCGCTTCTATCCCCACCAGCCGGACCTCAACATCAGCAACCCGGCGGTCCGGGAAGAAATTTTTAAGATCGTCGGTTTTTGGCTCGAGCTCGGCGTGTCGGGATTTCGCATAGACGCAGCACCCTTCCTCGTCGAGGAAATCAGCCCCGACCGGGCTGCGTCACGGGACTATGAATTTTTCGGCGAGTTGCGCGATTTTCTATCCTGGCGGCGCGGCGACGCGGTTTTGATTGCCGAGGCAAATGTGCCTCCGAAGGAGATGCCGCAGTTCTTCGGCGGCGGTTCCCGCCTTCACATGCTTTTTGCTTTTCTTGCAAATCAATATCTGTTTTTAGCCCTGGCGAGCAATTCCGCCGAGCCTCTCGCGCGGGGGCTCGCCCGGTTGCCGAAATTGCCGCAGCTTTGCCAATGGGTGCAGTTCCTGCGGAATCATGATGAACTTGATCTCGGCCGCCTTACGGAAAAGGAGCGGAACGAGGTCTATACTGATTTTGCCCCCGATACCGATATGCGCCTTTATGGCCGCGGCATTCGCCGCCGGCTGGCGCCGATGCTCCGCAATGAACGCAGGAGGATCGAAATGGCGTTCAGCCTGATGTTCAGCCTTCCCGGCATACCCGTCATTTACTACGGCGACGAACTTGGGCTTGGCGACGAGCTTTGCCTGCCGGAACGCTGGCCGGTGCGAACCTGCATGCAATGGTCCGACAACGGGAATGCGGGCTTCTCCACCTGCGCGGAGGAATATCTTATCCATCCCGTCATCATGACCGGCGATCACGGCGCCGATAAGGTCAACGTCGAGACGCAGCAACGTGACCCCACGTCATTGCTCAACTGGGTACGGCGACTTGTCGACACGCGACAGTCCTGTCCCGAAGTCGGCTGGGGCAAATGGAGCTGCCTTGAAACTGATAACCCGGCCGTTTTCGCTCAGAAGTTTACGTGGGAGCAAGGCACGGTCCTAATCGTTCACAACCTTGCACCGCGAAATTGCCGCGTGAAATTGGATCTCGGTGAGGACGAGGCGGAACAGCTTGCCGAATTGTTGGGCAACAGGGTCTACCCCGAAAAGAAAGGCAGAGGTACGACGATTGAGCTTGATGCCTATGGATATCGTTGGTTCAGGAGCACCCCATCGGCGGAGGCATGAACAACTCTCTCCTAAAAAACGGGAGATTGGCGCCCGACGCGGAACCTATGCGCGCCGCGGCGGTTGTGGGCTAATCCATACCGCCGAAGGTGCCGATATGGCACCAGAGAAGGACGCGCTTGCCGCGACAATCCATGAGGCTCCCATGACCGCCAAACCAGCCACCGAATGGTGGCATGCCAAGACGGCCTATCAGATCTATCCACGCAGCTTCTTCGACAGCAATGGAGACGGCATCGGAGACATTCCAGGCATAACCTCCCGGCTCGACTATCTCCACTCCCTCGGAATTGGATTGGTCTGGCTTTCGCCGATCTACAAGTCGCCGATGGACGACAACGGTTACGACATCTCGGATTATCAGGATATCGCGCCGGAATTTGGAACGCTTGCGGATTTCGACGAACTGCTTGCGGAGGCACGCAAACGGGCGATCGGCATCATTCTCGATCTTGTCGTCAATCACACCTCCGATGAGCACCCCTGGTTCCTCGATGCCCGCGCATCGAAGGACAGCCCCTATCGTGATTTCTATATTTGGCGCTCTCCCAACGCGGACGGCACTCTCCCGAACGACCTTCTCTCCGTGTTCGGAGGGCCGGCCTGGACGTTCGAGGCCGCGACCGGTCAATATTTCTTCCATCAATTCTCCCACCGCCAGCCCGATCTCAACTGGCACAATCCGAGCGTTCGGCAGGAAATCTACAAGATGATGAACTGGTGGCTGGACCGTGGCATCGCCGGTTTCCGCATGGACGTCATCGACCGCATCGCCAAGGATGTCGATCGGGGGATCACGGCCGACGGCCCATGCCTTCACGACTACCTTCAGGAGATGCACCGGGAGACACTGAGCGGCCGCGATGTCTTGACGGTCGGCGAAGCCTGGAGCGCGACGCCGGGCTCAGCTCTCTTATACTCCGGCTCGCAGCGCGGAGAGTTATCGATGGTCTTCCAGTTCGAGCACGTGCTTCAACAATGGGACAAGGTTTATGGCAAATGGCGGCCAAAGCCGTTCGATCTCGTCGGTTTGAAGGCGGTCCTCAGCAAATGGCAATATGCGCTATCGGACGATGGGTGGAATTCCCTCTTCTGGGGTAATCATGATCTGCCGCGTGCCGTTTCGACCTATGGCGACTCCACCGGTTACCACCGAGAATCGGCGACGATGCTGGCAACTGCCCTGCATTTCCTGAAAGGCACGCCTTTCATCTACCAGGGCGAAGAAATCGGCATGACGAACGCCACCTTCACGTCCATCGATCAATATAGGGACATCGAAACTCTCAACATGCATCGCCTGCATGTCGAGGCGGGGCTTTCATCGGAGGAATTCATCGCCGTCGCCAACCGGAATGCACGCGACAATGCCCGTACCCCCATGCAATGGAGCACGGCGCCGCATGGCGGCTTCACGACGGGCGTTCCGTGGATACAGACGAACCCGAATTTCAGCCGAATCAATGCGGCGCAGAACATGGGTGATGACCGCTCGATCTGGAATTACTACCGGCGTCTTGTTACGCTGCGCGCCAACCATCCCGTCATCGTCTACGGCACCTATCAATCCTATTTCGATCAACATCCGCAGATCTTCGCCTATACAAGGACATTCGAGGGTCAGCAGGTGATCGTGCTCGCAAATTTCTCGGTGGAAACCGTAGCTCTGCCGCTTCCCGACGAGTTGCAGGTGGAAGGTCGATGCTTGATTGCCAATTATCAGCCCGTCAGCCGGTTGAGCGAGACGATCGAACTCAAGCCATATGAGACTTTGGCAATCCTTCATAAGATCGAAATGCCAAAGGAAAATGCAGCCGAGGCATCGACGGGGACAACAGCGCCAGAGTCGCGTACCACGTGACGACCAAGCGGCGACGCTCCTTGTCGGCACATCGTCAAACCGCCCCGTCGAATCTTGGGTCAGCCGCCACCCTTTTTCTCGGCATCGTGGCTGTGATGACTGTCGCGCTCACCGCCGCCGCCGGAAACCTTGCTACGGCTGCGGCGGTCGGGTTCGGCTGGTGGCTTGCGGATTTTCAGGGGCGCTTTGGCATTCTCATGGGAAGCGCCTGGGCCGCCTTGGCGGATGCTGGCCGGCGTCTTTGTGGACGTGGACATAAGATCCTCCTTACCGGTCCTGCTGATTGCCTGGATGGACCGTGTTGATTTTGCTGTTTCCTTGCTGACCTTTCTTGTCCGGGTTGACCGACGTGTCGGACTTGTGCGGATCGGATGTCGATGTCCTCGAACGATCGCCCGTCCCCTTGTCGGTTCTGTTTTCCGGTGGCACCGGTGGTGGTCTGCTGGTCATCATTTTGCTCCTCGTTCAAATGCCGATTGCGTCCGGCCCAAGCGAAGGATGATCGGCCGTATCAGGTGGTCTCATCCCTGCTTGCTAACTAGGCCGCGGGGACGATGTTCCACAGCGCGTATATCGGTCGTCGACGGTTTACGGGCTCTTTGGCGATGTAGCGCTGGTGGCGCTGGGACCTGGCTCGCCAGGATGAATGGTGATGGCAAAATACGTGGCGACACAGCAGGCGATGATGAAGATCGCGGCGACGAAAATCATCATGCGGTATCGCGCTTGGGTCTGAGGCGCCATTTCCCATCCTCGCTGCGGTTTCACTAGCCAGGGGGCTGCAGGCAATTCACCTGCAGCACTGATCTCGGGCGAACGCGCCCGGACGCGTCGTTAAACCTCGTCTTGTCGATAATGTTCCGCAAAGCAGGATTGCCGGGCCGACGCGCAGAACACCGTTCCCATCCAGTTTCAACGACGATCTTCGAAGGTATCTAGCCGCGCATTTGCAAGGGAACCGTCGCCGTCATTCATGAGTTGACCTTGTGGGTGCAGACGAGGCGGGCGAGCCAGCGATTTCGTTTCCGGAAGGAGATTTGTCATGGTTACTAAGGCAAATGGCGACCCGCGCCACCACACGCAAAAGATACAGGCGCGGCTGAAAGAAACGATGGACCACCTGCGCCAGGACATCGAAAAGGTCGATGAGCCGCAACTCAAGGCAATGTTCGAGACCGCGGCGGAGGTACTTGGGGGATTGAGAAAAGCCTTCAGCGACTATGAGAAGAAGAATGAAAGCGCATGGTGATAAAGGCAGCGTTTGAGGCAGCTTTGAGTAAAAAAGCCGCGCCGGGCTGAACCTTTTCATTGCTCATTTGTTCGGCCCCAAGAACCTATTGCCACGACCGGTAGCGGGACTTTTCTATCCGCACAAGATGGAGGCTTCCTTGGTCACTCTTTCGCGAGCACGCGACAATATGGTCGAATATCAACTTCAACGAAGAGGCATTTCGGACCGAACCGTTACGAAAGCGATGAGGACCGTGCCGCGGGAAGTTTTCGTTAATCCAGGTTTCGAGGAATTCGCTTACGAAGATACGCCGCTGGCGATCAACGAAGGACAGACGATCTCGCAGCCCTTCATCGTCGCTCTGATGATCGAGAAGGCCGATATCGAGCCGAATGACAGGGTGCTCGAAATCGGTACCGGCTCAGGTTATGCGGCGGCGGTGATGAGCCGGATCGCCAGACACGTCTATACGGTCGAGCGGCATGCCGCCCTTGCCGAAGAAGCCAAGCAGCGCTTCCAAAGGCTCGGCTATCGCAATGTCGAGGTGCGCGTCGGGGACGGATCAAAAGGGTGGCCCAAGGCCGCGCCCTTCGATGCCATCGTCGTGACGGCCGGTGGCCCATCGGTGCCGCAGTCCCTGAAGGATCAACTGGACCTCGGCGGTCGGCTGATCATCCCCGTAGGCGGGGAAAGCGAACAGCGGCTCCTGCGCGTCACACGCACCGGTGCAGACACCTTTGAGGAAGATGATCTTGGCGGCGTGCGGTTCGTACCGCTGATCGGTGCCGAGGGATGGACGGCGGAACACTCTCTCTACACCCGCGCCGCAGCAGAAAAGTCTGTCGAAAAACTCAGTCTTCCCGAACTCATCGCGAAGGTTGCGGAGGACCTGCCGCCCATCGAGGATCCGGCATTCGGCAGATTGTTCGACCGCTATAGCGACAGGCGCGTGGTCTTGCTTGGGGAGGCGACGCACGGCACATCGGAATTCTATCAGGCCAGAGCTGCCATCACACGCCACCTCATTGAGCATCACGGCTTCAACATCGTCGCCGTGGAGGCGGACTGGCCGGATGCCGCCGCCATCGATCGCTATATTCGCCAGCGCTCGGCGCAGAATACGGCGGAGATTTTCCAGCGATTTCCGCGTTGGATGTGGCGAAATGCCGAGTTCAGCGCATTTGTCGCCTGGATGCGCGAATCCAATAGCCGAAAAGCTGACCCAGCTCAGCAAACCGCCTTCTATGGTCTGGACCTCTCTTATGTTCGTTTGCAAGGTCTTTAGTCATGACTGTTTCCTTTCCGGTCTTGACGACGAAAGCACATGCGTGGAGCTGTTGAACAAAGGAGGAGACAGGGCATTTTGACGACGGCTGGCATACTCTTATGCGCGGATTGGGTACCGCATTTCCGTGTGTTCGTCTGGGGCTGCCTCTGTCTAATTTCGGGCTTGGAATTATCCGCCACATAGGGTCCGCGAGGGTTCCCCACCGGAGCCCTGTCT